>NBLI01000246.1 GCA_002084535.1 Candidatus Zhuqueibacterota bacterium 4572_119 | reverse complement strand
GTTTTTCTTCAACTGTACAGGCTTGAATAGTTTTAGGAGTCATTGCCATCATTGTTTTGGCTGCCACAATATAACCGATACCTCCACCAATCAGCGAAAGAATCAAAATGAATATGGCGTAACTCCCGCCCAAAAACTTGCTTCGGAATCTTTCTGTGAAATAATCTCCGATCGTTGTTAATCGCACACGCCGAAAAAACAGCGTTGTGAACCAGTAAAATGGTGTTAAAAATAACACCAAAAACTGAATCCACATCCCTCCGATTCCCTGACGGTATATCTCGCGCGAAACAGCAACTGCCTGATCCGCGTTTGTGGAACATCCAAAATTGAGGAATAATTGATAAACTTTCCCCAACTTTCTTCCAGCCAGAAAAAAATCTTCAGTGTCTTTTGTTTTATCAGCGACTCTTTTTCCGAGCCATAGAATTGCGGCAACATAAACTAAAATAATGAACAGATCAAAGACGTGCAATCCCATGATGTGCATTTATTTTCTCCCCGGTATTTGAAAATATTTTCGGTCAGACCCTAATTAAAAATCCCGTTTTGCACCTTGAATTTATTTCATATTGCGCATCGCACTGCATTGCTTTTACGCGATGCATGAAATCCATGAAGGGATTTCACTCGATATTTCCAATCTCTAAAAACTATATAATCATCAATGAGACTCGTATCCTTTTAAACCACCTCGTGGCACAATGAGTTTAAAATTATCACGCGAAAAATTCACCCTGGCGCCATTGACAATGATATATTCCGATTCTTTATCTTCATAAATCTTGATGTTCGATAAAGCAAATGTTTCCCGGATTTCCCTGTCAAAATATTCCCACTTTTCATCAGAAATACTTTCCATTATGCCATGGATATATTGTGCTTCAACTAATTTATCTTCCGGATCAAAAAACAGAAAATTGCCACGTGACGCGCCGCCAAACATTTTTGTCCCCAGATAAGGTCTTTCGTTGCCGCGAAGATTTCCCAGTTGATCAAAATTCAAACCGCCAAAAAAGAAATCCCCGCCCATCAAAGATTCGCCGCCATATTTCGTTGCCGAACCGAGAATTTTCACCTCCAAATTCTGACACCGGGAATCGTTGACAGAATTTGTCCAGCACCGATCTACCACATTGCCCATAATAAATACTTTCCCGCCGCTTTATACAGAATAATTTTCCGGTAACCAAGCCCATAAACCTTCTTCAAAAAAGAAGCCAGCGAAAAATCCGCGTCGATCCCTTCCGGCATAAATTCACTGCAATCGATGATGAGCGTTCGCGTCTCTTTTGAATTGAGGGGAAGTTCCGATGTACGATCAATATCGCACCAGAAATATTTATCAAACTGTTTGTCTTTACTGCTGTCCAAAAGCTCGTTTATGTAATATCGGATAATATCCACTAATGAGCTTTGCGCCTTTTGTCCCGGGTTTATGGTTCTGATATAATCTTTGAGCCAGGTCAAAATTACTAAGGTCAACTTAAAAATTGTCTCGGTTGTGCTTTTTTTCACCTGTTCACTCAGCAGCCACCTGAATTCCGCAAAGGACAAATCTTTGACTCGCTCAGTGAAAAAGGACTGGTAATCATTCTGCCAATCTCCAAACGATTGACTTGTTTCCGGGATCACCGGTTTTTCCCACGAAACACTGTAATGGTTACCGCTATCTTTTAGCTCTATTTTATTTCCGTATCTGTTTATAAATTCAAAATCATTGATTTGACTTTTCGCGTCATAATAATAACGGCTGATCATCCCTGAATTTAAAAAAGTCAGATCTGCTACTGAACCGGCAATTATCCTTTCTTTGTCCAACAGTTCCAGCATGGTTTGAACCGCGTGCTCTTCTGAAGCAATAATGCTCACGATTCGTTTTTGCTCACCATTCGTGTCATACCAGAAAGCGGACACATTGGGACGCAAATCCGCAGGGTCTTTCAAGTCCACTCTTTCGGTAATTCTTCGATACGGGTTATGTCTCAAACAAAGATACTGATAAGGCCCATCCGGTGAGCTGGCAAATTCCACGCGCTGGACTTCTTCGAGCTGGTTCTGAATTTTTGGGCTAACCAGTTGCAGGTCATCGCCCGTTGTTGGCGAAAAACTCTCAAATAATGCCCAATCCGGATACTCCCACTCATCCGCGGTTAAGTGGAATTTCAGCGATGCAACTTCTGTATCCGTGCTTGCCAAAGGAGACAGATTGAATTGTTCGACCCGTTGTCGCAGCGCTTCGTAATTTGTGGTCTCGCCGTTGTGCGTCAAAGCGGTATGCAGCTTCGCGAATGGATGGGCATTCATCTGTTCAACATCGGAACCGGTTGCCAGGCGCACATGGATGATATTATTCGGCGCGTCCGGAGTCTGCCAGGGGATTTCCCTGCCAGCAGTTTTCCAGATGGCGAAATTTTTACCGCAGGACATAACCGCCGCAATTTTATTGGAACGAAAGCCATAGCGATGTTTGTGATGCTCGAAAGCGTGGCTTTGCATAAAATCACGCAGCAAAGTAAAATATTCTTTCTGATCTTTTAGAGAAATATTAGACAGGACAAATTCATCCGCTTCACGTTTTATTTGAATTTTTTTCCCGGCGAATTTTTCCAATTCATCAGGCAATACCGAAGAAACATATAAAATTCTTGTCAGGTCGTGGGAATGATTCAGCACAAACAAATCCTCGGCTTTTTGGAGAAACACTTCGCTCTTTTTGTAATTTTCGATCGTTATTTCTGGAAAAAGGTGTTCCAAAAACCGCGGACGTCCGTGGCGCAATAAATCATTTTCAATATATTTGTACAATTCTTTTTGTTTGACTCGAATAAAAAAATTAAAAATATCTCCCGGATCGGTTTTTTTATTCCCAAATTCCCGGTAATCCCGTTCCTTTCCGTCTTTACCTGTTTTATAATTTTCCCTGATAGCTTCTGGGTTTGTATCCCCCGTAAAATCAAAATAAGGATCGAGAAAAACGGATTTAATAATTTTAACCAATTCTGTTCGGTAACCGATTACTTGTTGGCGCGCCTGTGTCTTGGTTCCCCCTTCTTTGATTAGCTCATTTTCAATGTCAGTTTGCAAAACGCCCTTGACCATAATCCGGTAAGCGTAATCATCGGGATTTCCGGGAAAGCAAAGCGTTTTTGCGATTCCCACTCCATCCATTCCCCTGTTTCGCATTGATTGCACTGTCTGATCTAAAATATGTCCGGGTATAGAAACATTTCCGTTGACTGCTGCCACACCACAATTTGTCTGACCTGTCGCGCGCGCCATCCGATCTTCAAACAGCTTTTCATCTTTCTCAATTTCTTTGATGACTTCTTTGCGGACTCTAAAGCGGTGATCAACGCGTTCTTTCAAACCGATCCAATGGATCTTATCAAAACGACCCCGCAACTGTCTGATGTCCGAATATCCCAAAGCCGCCAGCGCGCGCATGACCTGCATCTGGATAATTGTAAAAGCGTTAATGATCTGCTGCGTATTTACCTCAATATCCCGAAGTTTTTGTAATGCCAAATTACTGGTGGCAATACCGCGGGAGCACCCATCATGGCAGTTTCTGTTCCGGTCGCAGCCAATAGCAACCAGCGGCGCGGTTCCCCAGATCACTCCATCCGCGCCCAAAGCCACAGCTTTAATTACATCCTCGTAAGTTCTAATGCCCCCGGAGACAATAAATTTTACATAATTTCTCAAACCATCATTTACCAGCCTGTTATGTATTAAGGGAATCGCGTATTCTAAATGCATTCCCATTTGACCTTTGATAATATTAGGCGACGCCCCGGTTCCACCCCTTGGTCCGTCCAGCCAGATTTCTATTTTCATACCGAATTTTTCGGCATATTCCGTCATTTCAACTGATAAATTTTCGAGACAATCGTCCCGGTTTTCAAATTTCCTTTGTAAAATTTCTTCAGTATTATCTTTGGCGATTCTTCCCGCCTTAACATCCTCGATCGAATAACAATTATGGAACGGGAAGGGTGAAATAATGCTGCTGTATGAATATTCGATTATTTCTTCGCAATAGCGAATCAGGGTCTCAAATTCGATGGGGTCAAGCCCATTCTCTTCAAACAACAAATACGCCTGTTCCTGTATTTCCCATAAAGCGGTTCTGATTTCATAGCCGACTTTTGATAAATCTTCAATTTGATCGAAAGTCGAGAGATGATCCGCAACAGTATCTTTCAGTTTATGGTTTTCGTTGTTGCTGATTTTTTGCAGCGTCTGGAATAATTTCTCCACCTTCTCATTATTCAGACTTTCCATTCCTTCAACGCCGCGCATGTATGAAACTAATTTATTCACCTTCTGTGCTAATATATGTCCGCCAATCCCCATTTTGGCGCCCTGACTGTAAGCGATCACAACCCGGCGGGCTTTTTTTATCGTTTGCTTCGTTACTCCAAAAAGTCCGGTTTTCAGCTCTGTTGAAACAAACGGTTCATCTTCTTTGTCAACAACCATCACAAACTGAAACGGTTTTAGCGTAGGATAATTTTTAATTTTTTCAAATACCTCCGGGTGAGAATTCCGGGTAATTCCATTTTTCTCTAATATCTCCGCAATTTCTTTCACGGGATATTCCCTGCCACTGGTAAAATATGGCTTCATTAATTGAATTTCATTCTCCGTGAAAAAAATCGGCTCTCCTTTTGAATTGAGAAAAAAGCATGTGGGGTAGCCTCCCTCGCCGGTATCAAATTGAATTCCTAATTCTTTGGAAGCAATCACGTGAGCCTTCCACGTATCCAATCCAATTGATCCCACAGACTTACCACCAAACATCCACGGAGCTTTTAGCACAAGCCCTTTATCCATCGGTAAAGCTGTTTTTACATTTTCCAGTTCCGTTTCCGAAATATCCATCGGGTCTTTATTGTAGAGGATTTGCATTACATCAAAACCATCACCGAGAAGTCCTGTTCCTTTAACATTTTTAAAATCCAGCATCGCCAGGTCGCCGGAAGCCATTTTCCCCATTGACTGGATTAATTGTCCGGGCCAAACAAAATCACGCTTGTAAAGTTTTTGATTGGTATTTCCCAGCCGGTAAAAATTGTGCGGTTGTTGAACCGGTTTTATTCTCCTTTTTAACTGCGAATAAGTTTGATTTGTATTTTCAGTCAACGCCTCTGTTTTTACAAGCTCTTTATTTAATTTGCGATATTGAATCATGAGACTATCATTTTCAAAAATATTTCTTTGAATCCTGTTTTCTAATTTATGAAAATCAATAAGCCTTCCCTCTTCGCCCACTGTTTTTTTAATGTCCTTAAAACCGGACGCGCCAAGCACTTCCAATATTTGAACTTTCCTCGATTCCGCCTGGTTATTTAACCGTCTGACTGCCCAATCAACTTCAAGACTCAAAAGTTTTTCAGTGGTTGTTTTATTTTCAATAATCGCTTTATAAGCGGTGGGATCCAAAGCCAGCAGCGCGGAAAAATCAATCAAAGTCCCTTCAGCGCCTCGTTGAATTGTCTTCTGACTGTCCGAGGCAAGTCTGATACCGCCGGAAGCGATAATACTCACTTCATGCCTCCTGCCAATTCGCGTCAGGTAATGATGCAAAGCGCGAACCGCCTTTGAAGTTACAAAATACATTTCTTTGTTACGTTGACCGTGCAAATGCAAAATATCCACACCAATATCCAGAAATTGATTTACTTTTTCTTTAACATTGGAGGTCAATGTTAACGAGCCAATGAGGTCGTGTTCTGACAATTCAATGTACCCGGCAAATAAAGGACGCTGCCTTGACAACGCTGCCACAGAATCTTTAATATAACTCAAAGTCCTTTCAATCTTCGGGTAATACTCAACTTCGAAAATGGGCATACGCCAAAGATCGGAGAGAAAATCCCGTTTGGTCTTTGGATTAACAATGAGTTGATTGATCAATTCATGATCAACGCGGGGAATGATGACTTCCGGTAGTTTCTCATATCCACCTTCCTTTAAAATAAAATCATAATGTTCAAGCATGCGCTCCAAAGTTATCACAACCAGGCTTTTTTGTTCTTCTGCTACCTTGATAAAAG
>NBLI01000034.1 GCA_002084535.1 Candidatus Zhuqueibacterota bacterium 4572_119 | reverse complement strand
CCATTCCGCCTCGAAAACCACGGCGCGTTTGCGGTCTTTCCGGGGCATCAATTCCAAAACTTTCCAACAAAGCTGTCACTGCCTGATGAATTTCTTGACGTGTTGCGCCCTGGTCTCTCAACTCTTGAATTCGTTCTTGTACCTGTTGTCGCTGTTCTTCAGTTAATTGCGCCCGGAATCCTCCATGGCGACCTCGCATTTTGTTGATTGGCTTTTCTCCGCGTTGAAAGGATTTTGATCCGGGCCTTTGTGCTAACGCGTTTTCGCTTATGCTAAAAAGCAGCAGAACTGCCATCATTATGCTGATAATATTAATTAGCTTTTTCATTTTTTTGTCTCCTTAGTCAGATAAGTTTTTTTAAATTTCTCAATTCATTGTAGTAGGTTAAAAAATTACTATTAATGAATGTCATTTTTAATTCTTGAGCATTTTCTTTACCAATTTCAAAAGTAAAGCTGCTCTTCATTTTTTTTTGATCCAATTTGATGAGTTGATAACCTTTCATTCTTAAAAAAGCTGAAAATGCCAGGTCATCGCTTATGATTTGATGGGATTTAATTTGATTTGTGTTTTGGCTCATTATATTCTCCGGGAATTATTCTGTCTTACTTTTATCCTGTTTCGTTTATTAGACAATTTGAAATGGTAATTTATTCCCGAATTTATTTACTGAAATGTTGGAAGAAAATGAAAACAAAAAAATGGCAAGTGTGTACTCGAGTAGGAAAAGGACAGGACTAAAATTATATTTTATTTATCCCGTCCTCTTTAAGTAGGTCGTTCTTAATTTGCTTCAGTTATTAATTGTCCGCTCAGTCTCATTAATTCAATCTCATACAATTTCGCGTTAAATTTCGCGGTTGAAATGCTGTTTTTAGCCTTGATTAAATTCAATTGCGCTTCACGGAATTGAGTTGTTGTAACTTGCCCCAGGTTGTACAATTCCTGGGTGCGCTTAAAATTGAGTTCAGCAACATCGAGGTTTTTTTGCTCTAAATTTAAAACGGTGAGGCTGTTTTTATAAGCCTCATAAGAGTTGACAACAATGTTTATCAAGTCAAGACGCGCTTCTTCCTGCGCTAATTCCTGGCTGTTAACACTAATTTTGGCATTCTGTTTTTGAATATGATTTTTAAAACCATTAAATAAATTTAAGCTCAATGTTGCCCCGGCATAGATTGTTTTCGATGGATCGTTCAAATTTATATTTAAGTCCGGATTGGTTTGGTTGTAGCCATAAGATGCCTGAACACTCAATTGGGGTGAAAAATTGGATCGGGCAATTTTCAAATCCACCTTTGATTGCTTGTAGCGATTTATGCTGGTTAGAAATGATGAGTTGTTTTTCAGCGCTGCTTCGCTCAATTCGGGCAGGCTCATATTATAAACAAAAGTTACTTTTGTATCAACTTCAAATTCTCGCTCTGGTTCGAAATTAAGTAACAAAATTAAATCACGTCTTGATTGTTCCCAGAATAATTTCGCGTTAACAACGGTTACGCTGTCAGAATTGAGATCGACCTGGGCTGATAAAACTTCAATGGTATTCGCTTGTCCATAGTTGGAGCGTTTTTTCGCGCGTTCAAGTCTTTCATGGGAAATTGACAGAAGCTCATTGGCAATTGTCAAATTCTCCCGTGCAAGAGCCGTATTGAAATAGCCATTGCTCACCCGGTACAGGGTGTTTTCAATTTTATTTCGCGCTTCCAAATCTCCAATCTGTCCGGACAACTTCAATTTATTAAATTGGTAAATATTATTAAAGCCATCAAACAATGTGTAAGAAACCTGCAACTGGGCGTTATTTAATGTAAAAGTTTCTTGCTGACTACTTTGGTTCCCCGGAACCGAATTATCCTGATAGGTCGCGCTTGATAACGCGTCGATTTTAGGCAGCAGGTTTGCATTGCCAATATTCACATTATTGTTAGCAATTTTCGCGTTATTGCGAGCGATATTAATCTGGTGATTATTTTTCAGAGCGATACCAATCGCATCTTCAAGAGTTAATTTCTCTTGTCCTGATAGGGAGTGGATGCTTAATAAAATAAAACTTAGCACAATTTTTATAGCTAATTTCATTATATTTTCCTTTACATGTTTTATTCTTTTTTCTGGAGTAAGTAATATAACTAAGTCAGATTAGATAATAAATTGTATAATAAACCGGAGTACAGTCCCTATGGACTGCATAATGCGGTGCAGCACTCCGGTGTTTTTGAATTTTGACAAAGTCGTGGTAATTTGAAAAAAACTAAAATTAAAATTATTGATTCTTTATAAATACTTCTTCGCGCACTGCTGATTCCACTGATTCTGCTGTTGGTTTTTCCCGCTTAATCAGCCAAAATGTGTAAACTTTTAATTTGTTAAAGCTGACCAATAATGCCGGCAGCATAAGCAGGGTTAATAATGTTCCGAAAAATAATCCATAAGCCACTGATATTGCCATGGGTGAAAGAAACTGTGCCTGGTGACTTGTTTCAAAAATGAGTGGACCCAGTCCTGCAATGGTGGTCAGCGATGTCAACAGTACCGGACGAAAACGGCTAATTCCGGCGTCAAAAAGAGCTGTTTTAAAATCCAGTCCTTTTTTAAGCAATCGGTTCATGGCGTTAACAAAAACCAGTGAATCATTTATTACAATTCCAGCCAAAGCGATGGCGCCAAAAAATGATAACATGCTGGCGATATAACCTTGAATAAAATGTCCCCATAGCACTCCAATTAAACTAAATGGAATGAGCAGAAAAACAATAATCGTTTGGCTGAAAGAACGAAATGTGATGACAACAATAAAAAACATCATCAGCAGCATTGGTGGAAAAATGGATTTCATTGCCTTCATGGTTTTAGCGTTTTCCCTGCTCTGTCCCTCAAAATCAAAATGGATATCCGGATAAGCATCCAGGATTTCCGGTAAAATTTCTGTTTTAATATCAGCGATGATGTCCGGTACCGATTCTTTCGGATCGGTAATATCAGCTTCAATATTAATGACACGCTGTCCATTGATGTGATTGATTGCCATGACGCCTCGCTCAATGGTAAAATCGGCGATTTCCTGTAATGGAAACTCCCGTCCGTCACTGAGGCGGATTCGCATATCTTCCAGGTTGCTGATTTTTGAACGGTCGGCTTGTTGATAACGAACCCAGATTTTTACTTCGTCAATACCGCGAAGTACACGCTGGGCTTCACTGCCAAAAAATCCGCCGCGTACCTGGTTCATTACATCGGCTGTGGTCAATCCCAACGCATAAGCCTTTTGCTTTAAAGTGATCTTAACTTCGCGTAGTCCGGGTGGATCGTCATCGATCACATCCCTGAGTTTGCTGACCTGGCGGAGTTCGTTTTTTAATTGCTGCGTTGCCTGGCGTAATTGATCCAGGTTATTGCTTGCCAGTGCGATGGAAACAGGTTTGCCCCAATGCCCGCGTCCACCAACCTCAAGTTTTTCCGCGTGTGGAATACTTCCAATTTGCTTACGAATTCGGTTGTTAGCTTCAATACTTGTCCAATCTCTTTGTTCGCTGCTAATCAGGGTGGCGGAAAGGCTGCCTTGATGAGTCCCTGGTCCGATATTTCTTGAAATGGCGATGACCAGGTCCTTGCCATTTTTATGCTCTTGTTTGTAAATATCATTAACCTGCCATACTTTTGTTTCAATTTCAGAAAGCAGGTTGTCAGTGATGGATACAGGTGTACCAGACGGCATCGCAAGAGTGATGTTAACACTTCGCCCTTCGATATACGGAAAAAAAGTGGTTTTTATGACGCTACCCTTTATCGCGCCAAAAGTAATCAATAGCAGCGCGAAAGGAATAGCTAAAGCAATGATTGGATTGTGAATTGAAAAACGCAGCATTGGCGCGTAAATTTTATCCCGCAATCCCTTCAAGATTTTATCAGTCCATTTTTCAAATTTGCTTTTTTGATTGGCGGTAACTCGAAGCGCTTTTGAGTGGGCGATGTGCGCCGGTAAAATAAACGCTGCTTCAACCAAAGAAATTAGTAAAGTAGCGATTACCACAAATGCCAGATCTTTGGTGCGATCCCCAAGTCCTCCCTCAAGGAAAAAGAATGTCGTAAAAATGACTACAGTGGTTAAAATGGATGCCACGACTGAAGGGAGCACTTCCACAGTACCATCCACTGCCGCCTGGATTGGTTTTTTACCCATTTCGTGATGCTGGTAAATATTTTCCCCGATGACAATTCCATCATCAACCAAAATTCCTAAAACCAAAATCATTGCCATTAACGACATCACGTTTATTGTCAAACCATAAACCGGTCCAAACATAAACATGCCGGCAAATGAAACCGGGATAGCGATAGCAACCCAAAGCGAAAGACGCGGATTCAGAGATAAAGAGAGAAACAACAGGACGAGTATCATCCCTAACACACCATTGCTTGACAAAATGTCGATTCTTTCTTTGATGATTTCTGATCCATCGCGTACGACAGAAGCCTGAACTTTTTCCTGTTTATTATTAAATTTCTCAATATACCCCTTGACCGTTTTGGTCATTTCAAACAGATCCTCTTCATTGAGGTTTTGCAGGGTAACTTTTACTGCTAATTTTCCGTTATAATACACCCTGTTAGGATTTTCCGACCAGCGGTCGAATACATCTGCCACATCTTTTAACCGAATAATTATGCCATCACGAGTGGATTTTATTACATGATTTTCTAATTCCCGGGCGTAGTAACCTTTCATATTGGCACGAATCAGCAACTCTTCTTTTTCCCCTTTGATCTTGCCGCCAGTCATTTTGACGTTTGCCTTTTTGATGGCGTTGCTGACTTCCTGGAATGTCAATCCGTATGCTCGAAGGTCATCTTCACGGAAACTGATTTCAATTTCCTCGTCAGGGAATCCACTCAAAGTAACTTTGGAAATGCCGTCAAACGCCAGCAGGTCACGCTCGACCCGGCGGGCATAGGTTTTTAGCGTCCTCAAATCAACATCACCATGAATCACAAAGTCAATGGCAAAATTTCGCATTTCCAGTTTGTAAATTGTTAACCGTTCCATACCCACCGGAAAAGAACTCACTTTGTTGACAGCGTTTTTTACATCCTGCAGCACAACATCGATGTCATAACCTGTCAGTACAGTTACATTGATCTGGCAGAAATTTTCATTAGAAACCGAAGTGGTTCGTTCGATACCGGTTACACCCTTCAGGTTATCTTCGATTTTCAGAACAATGGCTTCTTCGATTTCCTCAGGAGAAGCGCCTGGATAGGAAGCCTGAACAAGAATAGTTCGGCTGGGTATTTGTGGGAAAAAGGTGGTTTTTAAACTTTTAAAACCAAAATATCCAAACAGGAGTATGGTTAATAAAATTACATTACCAAGAATCGGAAACTTAATAAACGTACGAATTATATTTTTCATTTTTTTCTCTTTTTCAGATTTATCTTTTTCATTTTGATTTAAAAATTAATAGCCACCAATAACTCAAATTTTCATTACCTGAAATATTCATTCGTCTCCCAAGCTCAAAGACATAAAGTTAAAAAAACAATGGATAAGAATGTTTTTCATAAATCAGTAGCATAAAACCGAGTTTAAAATTCAATTAGCTTTTATCTTATTGTTTCTTCGTGCCTTTGAGTCTTTGAGGCAAGAATTCATGAATAATCCAGGATTAATAATATTTTTGAAATAATTTAAGTTATATTCGTGTAATTAGTGTAATTCGTGGCTAACGCTTTATTTTTCTATTTTCTTTCCATCAAAAGCGCCCTCAACCGGCTCACCAAGAATTTGCGTTCCATCTTCCAAACCACGAATAATGAGTTTGTCATTTTCAAAAGCTACGACTTCAACTTTCCGCAAAGCTAACACAGAATCCTGCACCACGTAAATATGACCGTTTCCAACAATCAGGTTCCGCGGTACGCGAGTAACATCATTGATGGGATTTGATTTTACGTGGGCTGTGCAATACATGCCGTCTCTCAACCGGCTGTCTCTGGTCGTGATGTAAACTTTGACACTTTGTGATTCGCGGTCGATCACAGAATTGATGCGCTGAATTTGCCCCTTGAATTTTCCGTCAATCTCGTTTGATGTCAGGGTGACATTATCACCCGGTTTAATATGCTGAACTTCCTGAATGCTGGCAGACGCCACTAATTCATAAACATCTGTGTTGGTGAATTCTCCCAACTTCTGTCCGGCTCTGACCAGTGTCCCAGGGTTGATATTCGCCTGCGTTACCACACCATCGTAAGGCGCTTGCATTGTATATTTTGCCAAAGTTTCTTCCATACTTTTAATGGTGTAAAATTGATTAAAAATATTGCGGGACGCGATATAATATCGTTCCTTATCACTGTCAGGCGTTGGAAGAGGAAGCAAAGGTTTTTCCAAATCAAACTCTTTCAAATAAGTTTTCCATTGAGCGGCGCTCTCTGGAAAATCGATTGACAGATCAGGCAGCAGCAAAGTAAGTTGATTCATCAGGCTGCTTTTTTGTGCCAGCACATTATTTTTAAAGACTGCCTCATCAATTTGAATCAATGTTTCGTCCCTAAAAAAACGGGCGCCTTCTTTGAACCGCTTTTTCGTGCTTTTCAATATTCCGGATACTTCAGCAAATAGTTCAACTTTATCAAACGCGGTTAAATGGCCACTGATCTCAAATTCCGTCTGAATGTCCTGATTTTGTACTGTGATTATTTTTGTTGTTTTTTTCTTTTTGGATTGGGGTCTCCGTTTCATCGATTCTTTTTGATTACTCAAAATGGAGTTAATCAAAAAGCCTGCAAAAATTATAAAAACAACAACGATGATGGTGATTTTTTTATTTAACATACTAACCTCCGAAGAATTCTATTGTTGTAAATGTTTAACAGTAACTGATCACAGAGTACATTATAGAAAAATTTTATCAAACCGCTGAAGCGGTTGTAGTATTATCATGGTTCAAATTTGAAGCAATACCACAATTCGTTGTAGTGGAAAATAATGAACAAAAGCCGCTATTTAACCGCTTCAGCGGTTTCAGGATATTACTTTTAATTTCAACCCTGTGATCGGATATGTTTAATATGCTTTAAAAGGAAAGCAAAAAAAACATTCACGATAATGATTTTCTTGATTTCTTGTTAAAACGATTGGTTATTTCAAGCCATTCTTTAGATGCCTGAGTTTAAGATTTGACTCAATTAACTTTATTAAACACATCAAAGTTAGTTTTCTTGCTTTAGGCAAAAAAATATTTTCGGATGATTTAATGAAGTTGGAAAATATTATCCAAAGAGGGCAAAATAAAATCGCTTCCGGCGCGAATTTCGAAAGCGATTCAGGGTAATACCTCAGTTATGGGTGTATTTAAGATGTCGCACACTTGAAATTATAATAATTAGTCGTGGTCATAGCTTCAATAAATACACTTGTTAAGTAATGCATTATCTACTTTTTTGAAGTGTACGACATCTCTGTCCGCAACCAGTAACTGATGTATTTCTGGAATTAATAAAATCTGGTAATAAAGTGTAAATTAAACTGGCGTTTCTGATCCAGAATCTCTGCGGTGCTTTTAGCATCTAATTTTTATAGGCAAGTTTTCAATTTTAATTAAAATAATTATACTAAAGCAGTAAACTAAAGGCACTAAAAATGGCAATTTTAGCAAAAACAAAAATAGGCGAAACACTGGAGAAGCATCCTGAATTAAAAAATATATTAAAAGAGTTATCCCCGAAATTTAAAAAACTGGATAATCCTGTGATATTCAAAATGGTGAGCAAGTGGGCGACATTTTCTGATGTTGCAAGAATTGGTGGACTTTCGATATGTGAGCTGCTTCATACATTAAATGAAGCAATCGGCACAGAGGAAGAGCTGTCAAAATATGCGCCAGAATGTATCAAAGAAAAAGAGCAAAAAATTTCTGACGAACAGACTCCTGATTGGGTGAAAGACGCGAAACAAGTTATTCTAATGGATGTGAGGGAACGGGATGATTTTTTCCTGCCCGAAGTGCTCTCGGCTATTAATAGATTGGAAGAAAAACAGGTTCTTTTGGTGATCAACTCGTTTTATCCAGCCCCACTTATAAATATGCTGGAAGAAAAAGGCAATAAGTTTTATTATCAAAAGGAGTCTGGTGTTGAGCATCGCTTGCACATAAAAGGTGAAAGGATAATTGTAAACGAAAATTGGTTGGAAGAAAAAGAATCGTTTGAAATTGTTGACGTTAGGAAATGGAAGGAAGACCCGTTTTCAGAATTAATCAAAAAAGCTAATGAAACCCCTTTGGGCGATGGATTTCGGCTGATCCAGAAATTTGTGCCAACGCCTTTGATCAACATGATCGAACCATTGGGATACGAAACTTTTGTTGAAGAAAAGGGAATGTTTGAACACCACATTTATTTTTATCATAAACACCAGGTTCAAACGAAAAAGATAAGAGTTGGCGACAGAATTCCATTGGTAATCCAATCCGCCACTCCGGTCGTTTACCCGATAATTATGAAATTGCTACAATCGCCCGAACTGATGTCGCGGATCAAAATTGAAGAATTAAAAATTTGGGATAAAACTGAAAAGCATTTGGGGTGGATTGTGAATAACAAGGCGGATATTAGTTTTACCGCGGTAGCTGCAGTGGCAAAACTGTATCAAAAAGGATTGGATGTTAAATTAAAAAGCATTGTTGTTTGGGATAATTTTTATTTGTTGACGCGAGGCTATAAAGCAGAAAATTTCGGAGATTTGAAAGGACATAAAATTTATCTACCGCTTATTAAAGCGGCGCCACCTTACGCGGTAACAACTTTTCTCATGAAAAAAATGGGCTTCAATCCTGATGAATTTGAATTTGCCTTTGGCGATCCGTTTGGCAGACCGGAAGAAATTAAGAAGCAATTCGCAAGTGGAGAAATTGATACGGCGTTGTTAAGAGAACCGGAAGCAAGTTTCGCGCTCTACGAAGCGGGACAAGATGGTCAGGTGTCCATTGCTTACAAGGATTTGTGGGAACAAATTTATCCTGGCAAGGGAAATTTGCCCAATGCGGGCGTTTTGTTCAAAGGCGAAATTTTAAGAGAATACCCGGATTTGGCTGACTTGTTTCTACAGGAAACAGCAAAAGCTGTGGAATGGGTGAAGGCAAATCCAAAAGAATCAGCCAAGATCAGTTATGACATCATGGGTGTAACTCCGGAAGAGGCGGAGCTGTTTTTATCCCGGGTCAATTTGAATTATAAAAAATCTGAAGATGTACTGGACAATGTAAGCCATTATCTCCACGTTTTGAATCAAGCCGGGTATGGCAAAAAAGAATTCGGGGATATTAAGGATTTGTTTGTTTAGGTGATGAATGCCAGTGGATACATTTGATCAACTGCAAAAAGTAACTTAGTAATTTAAGGATTTGGTGATTGGGTAAAGAAGAAACATTTTTTCTTTACCCAATTACCATATTAACCAGTTAACTGACGACTTATCGGTAAAAATCAAAATTTATAACTCAACCCAATCCTCAGAATATTTGTCCGCTTATAATCATTCAGACCCATTTGCTTTAATCCCAGGCTGTATTTAAAACGGATTTTTTCTTTTTTAATTTGAGACGATATTGCCTATGAATCCAATCTAATAGATAAGAAGCCAAAATGGCTGTAACAGAAATTTTTAAAATATTAGAATAGGCAGCGCTTTTTTAGGTAAAATATTTTTTATTTTTGGTGATTTAAGTCTCACAAGTTGTATCCGATCACAGGGTTAAAATTAAAGTAATATCTTGAAACCGCTGAAGCGGTTAAATAGCGGCTTTTTGTTCATTTTTTTCCACCACAATGAATTGTGGTGTTGCTTCAAATTTGAACTAT
>NBLI01000033.1 GCA_002084535.1 Candidatus Zhuqueibacterota bacterium 4572_119 | reverse complement strand
ATTTACGATTTTGAATCGAATATCAGAAACAAAGACGGATCAATGACGCCGATTAAATTAAACGCTGCTGTCTTGAGAAACGAAGAGCGGGAAGCGATAGGTGGAGTAGTTTCTTTCAGAAATATCTCTGACATTGAATTATTATGCAGTTCGATTGTTAGAGAAAGCCAATACTACGGTATCATCGGGCATAGCAAAGCGATGAGTGAAGTATTTCAATTAATTGAAGAAATTTCAGATTCGGATGCCACTGTTTTAATTCAGGGAGAATCCGGGACCGGCAAAGAAATGGTGGCAAACGCGATTCAGCAAAGCAGCCTACGAAAAAACAAGCCATTTATTAAAGTGAATTGCTCTGTTTTTACACCGCAGCTTTTGGCAAGCGAGCTATTCGGACATGTCAAAGGCTCTTTCACCGGCGCCATAAAGGACAGACCAGGCAGGTTCGAGGTTGCCGATACCGGTACTTTGTTTCTGGATGAGGTTGCTGAAACACCGCTCCAAATGCAGCTTCAATTATTGCGCGTATTACAGGAAGGAACCTTTGAGCGGGTGGGTGAATCGATCACGCATAAAGTGGATGTCAGAGTTATCGCCGCGACAAATACGGATTTAACCGAGGCAATAAAACAAGGCAATTTTCGAGACGACCTATATTACCGGTTGAATGTGATCCCCATCGAAATACCTCCACTACGCGAAAGAACAGAAGACCTGCCGCACCTGATAAAATATTTCATGAACAAATTTTCTGTAATTTATAAAAAAATCATTAATGATATCGATGACCAGGCGCTTGATATGCTCTTAAATTACGACTGGCCCGGCAATGTAAGAGAGCTGGAGAACGTCATCGAATACGCGTTTGTACGCTCAAAAGATTCCAATGTGATTCTAAAAAGCAAATTGCCGCTTTCTGTCAGACAGCATTTTTCAATCCCTGCAGCAATCCCGCGAATTTCATACATAAAATCATCAAATGATGAAAAAACCATCCTTCACCTGCTTGAAAAATATCAATGGAACAAAACAAAAGTCGCCCGGGAACTCGGTATTGGTCGCACAACATTGTGGCGTAAACTAAAACAGATGGGTGTTAAAACAAACTAACAAATCCGTTTCACTTGAAACACTTTGTTTAAAACCGTTTATCTTGTTTGTTTACAGTTAATTATAATAATTAATTGTTTGCTTTGAACAAATTTAAAACGTTTTGTTTCACTCCTTAAATTACATTAATCCCTTGTTATATAACAACTTACCAGTTTGGCAAAATTTTTGTTATCAAACGCCCTTCGAGGAGATTATATGTGTGAAATGTTAGGTAATCAATATTTTTTAGCAAGAAAATATTCTTTGGCAGCTATTGAGTTGGAAAAGGCACTTGGGAAGGACCCGGCAAACAAAAGTATTCGCCGCAAACTAGTAATCTGCAGAATTCAAAGTGGCAAAATCCAGCAGGCGCTTGAACTTTTTTCTTCCCTCATTGATGAGGATGTTGCTTTTATAATGGACGCTGATCCCATTCTGGATGATTGTCCCTGCCCGGAATTGGTTTATGACTTTGAAAAACAGCTAAATGATAACAAAAAATCATTGGAATGTAACTTAAAATTAGCAATGATTTGGCTATACTGTGATATTGAAAAATCAATTTTATATTTTAATAAAAGTTTAGAATTGC
Organism: Candidatus Zhuqueibacterota bacterium 4572_119; assembly: GCA_002084535.1. Taxonomy (GTDB): domain Bacteria; phylum Zhuqueibacterota; class Zhuqueibacteria; order Thermofontimicrobiales; family Thermofontimicrobiaceae; genus NBLI01. The sequence continues at coordinate 8,195 of NBLI01000033.1, read as the reverse complement.
TCCCTGATGATCCCGAAATAAAGCGTGTATTGAAACTTTTAACAAATTATTTATCATCACAAGAAAATAAAGACAATTAATTCTGCATTAAGTTATTTAATATTAATTTATTATTAAAAGAGGCTCGAATGAACGGGAAAATTTTTAAGTTCAGTTTTCTATTAATTGTCATTTGTATGCTTATCTTTCAGTGGGGTTGTACTGAAAAATATGAACCAGTGCCAAGCAAATTCTCCGCGTCTGAGGAGACAAGCTGTACTCATTGTCATTTGAATGCTGCCCTGTTAGAAGAAGTGGCAGACCCGTTGCCACCGGACGAGGGTGAATCGGGCGAAGGCTGAGGCGGCGATGTGTCTCAGTTGGAGGCATGGGAAATGGTTCACGTAGAAGAAGATTTCTTTGCGACTTCACACGGTAAAATTAGCTGCGACGCCTGTCATGGCGGCGATAAAACCGCCTATGAAAAAGACGCGGCTCACCAAAATATCGTTGCGGTTCCCAGTGATGAGGATAGTATTTATTGTGAGGGTTGTCATAAAGAACTCGTTGATAAATATGCCGCGTCATTGCACAAAACTCAGGAAGGATACTTCCAGCGCATTGAAAACAGGCTTGGTTACAGCATTAAAGATAACGCCACATTGATGCAAAATTACAACGCGGAATGCGGTAAATGTCATGTAAGCTGCGGTCAATGTCATGTCCAGCGCCCAATCGCGGCAAAAGGCGGTTTCCTGGATGGACACAGTTTTGGTAAACCGGACAGAGATAACAATTGCGTTGCCTGCCATGGCAGCCGTGTTGGCTCTGAATATCTTGGTCAAGACGAACGCTATTACGCGGACGCGCATCGATACAAATCTGGTGGCAGCCAGTGTACTTTCTGTCACAGCGGCGAGGAAATGCACAGTTCCGGGACAGAGTTTGATTACCGCTACCTGGATACTGATATGCCCAAATGTGAAGATTGTCATTTTGGAGAAGATTTCATTAGCGCGAATTCATACCATCAATTGCATGTGGGAAACCAGTATTTACCAAAATTACAGTGCCAGGTTTGTCACTCCCAGGATTACAAAAATTGTAATGGTTGTCATACCGGTGGTTCAGGAATTACCGGGGAATCATACTTTAAGTTCAAAATCGCGAAAAATAATTTTAACCTGGAAGCAACCGGCAAAGATTATGATTATGTAACCGTGCGGCATATTCCCATTGTACCTGATACTTACGCCAGTTGGGGAATCGCTGATTTGCCATATTTTGACAGCGAACCAACCTGGAAATATACAACGCCACACAATATTCAAAAGTGGACAGCAAGAACGGACACAACAGGTAGTGAGGGAAGCTGCTCGGTCAAATGTCATGACTCTGTTGAATATTATTTAACCAACAGCGATCTGGAAGCGTTTGAAGTCAACGCGAATAAAGACATTATAATGGACGATAAGTTACCAAAATAGTAAATATAATTTCTAATTAATTATTAATTTTTCACCATTTGAGGAGGTTTTCATGTTACGAAAACTTTTAGTACCATTTTTAGTTTTATCTTTAATTATCGTTGTCAGTTGTGACAAAGACAATGGAACCGATCCGGAACCAGTCAATGAATTTGAGCTGCTTACTGAAGTTGGCGATGTTTATTACACAGCTTATACAACAGCAAGTGGCGCTGGTGTTAATACTACTATTCCAGTAGTATATGATAATTTGATGGATGGTAACACCGCCAATGATCCTTTCATTATTGACTACAGATCAGCAGCAGACTATGCAGACGGACACATCGTTAATGCTGTCAATATTTCCCTTGGTGATCTTGTTTCAAAAATTGAAGATGGCATAGTTCCCAGTGACAAGATGATCCTTAATGTTTGTTACTCTGGGCAGACAGCAAGTGTAGCAACAGCTTTCTTGAATCTGATAGGATATGAAGCTCAAAACTTGAAATTTGGGATGTGTGCTGTTGATACAAGTATTGCTAATACACATAAATGGTTGAGCCAAATTGCCACCGATGAACATGCAGGCGACCTGGTTTCAGAAGTTTCAACAACAACTGAAGTACACGAATTTCCAACTTTGTCAACTGGAGAAGAAGATGCTGCCGCAATCTTTAAAGCAAGATTTTCTGTCGCCACCGATTGGAAAATTTCAGCAAATGATGTTTGGGACAATCCAGATAATTATTTTATCGTTAATTACTGGTCAGAAGCTGAATACCTGAATCCTGGTCATATTCCGGGCGCGTACCAGTTCACACCAAATGTCTCTTTAAAATCTGATGAAAGCCTGAACCTGCTGCCAACAGATCAAACCATCGTGGTTTACTGTTACACAGGTCAAACTTCCGCACAAGTTGTCGCATACCTCAGAATGTTGGGCTATGACGCAAAAAGCTTGCTCTATGGCGTTGGCGGATTTGCCTGGACTGCTTTATCAGGTCATAAATACACAAATCCCCCGGCACCTGGTATTTACGATGCTATTCTCGTAAAATAAGTGAAACTATTTGAATCTTTTATTCTAATTAAAAAGAGCAGTGTTCTAAATTGAAGAACACTGCTCTTAAATTAATTTAATAATTTGAGCAGAAGAGCCATGAATTTAAAAAAAACAATTTTGTGCTTATTCTTATTCGTCGCGCTGATAAACTCCGGAAACGCTTTAGATCTTCAGTTTCATGGAAGAGTTTCCAACTCCGTGTATAGCTACGAAGATACTACCGCGCACACACGGCTTTATCAATTGCTAAGATTTTCTTTAGAATCACCAGGTTTGAGTAACATGTCACTCAACGGCTCATTCAGGGCGCTTTCTGATTTGGACGTTACGCTGGATGATGATATGAGATTCAAAGCATATCATTTAAACCTGGAATTTAAAAAACTTTTCAACCGCTTGGACCTGGTCATCGGCAGGCAATTTTTGCATCCGGGAACAGTCCTGGGTGGATTGGACGGGTTGTTTACAAAATTTTACCTGACAAAAAATATTAACATTTCCGCCTATGGTGGTGTAGAGTCCCATTTCAACCGAAGTCTGAAAGTTTACAAAACAGACGACAGCTTCACTGCTGGCGGCTTGCTTGACTTTAAAAGATTATATTGCACAAATTTTCAATTATTCTATTTACAAAAAGCCAATACCGACGATATTTTTTGGCAGTTAGCAGGTCTCAATTTCCAAAATTCTTTGCTGCCAAACACGAATATTCGATTCCAGGGACATTATGATCTTCAGAACTCCCGTTTCCATCGCTTGCTTTTCACAGCACGTCATTCATTGTCAAAAAAACTGGCTTTTAATATAGGGTATAAAAATCAATATCCACAGGTTTACGCCAATTCTTTTTATACGATATTTGAAATCGATCCCTATCAACAATACCGGCTGGGCTGCAGTTACTCAATCTCACAAAAATATTTCATAAGTGGGCAATTTCAACTGCTTCAGTTTGACACAGAAAACGCCAATCGCTTTTTCCTGACTTTGAATAATATGAACGGCGGGTTCGGATTTGTTTATGAATCGGGCTATGCCGGTGAACAGTTGGGACTGGTTTTTGATTATGCCTACGCTGTTTTCCCGGAGTTAATTGCTTCGCTGAATATCGATTACACAAAATATAAAACAGAAAAGACTTATGAGTTTGAGAACGAAATCGCTAACGCGGTTCGTTTAGCCTACCGGTTTAAAAAACACTGGTCAATTGATTTGGAATATCAATGGTTGACCAACCGGTTCAAAGATAGTGATTCCAGATTATTAAATCATATCCACTTTAGCTGGTAAAGGATAAAACCATGAAACGAAAAGTTTTGATCATTATTAGTTTAACATTTCTCGTCGCGTTAACTTACCTGTTGTTCGCTCAGAATGTTGAATTGATTTTCTCTCATAAATTTCATGCGGAAGATGTTGAAGCTGAATGCGCTGACTGCCATAAAGCAACGGAGAGTAAATTGGCAGCGGACAACCTGCTTCCCAGCATGGAAACCTGCTATAACTGCCATGATGAAGATGACACGGAATGTTCGGTGTGTCACAAAGACCCGGATAATGCTATCGAATATCCGAGGATCACAGATTACATTGCCAAATTTTCCCATGAACAGCATGTCAGTGACAAAGTTATGTGTAGCAGGTGCCACGAAAATGTGCAGGTCAGTGAGAATATATTTGACAAACATCTCCCCAAAATGGCGAATTGCCTGGAATGTCATACCAATACAGGCGAAGAAAATTTTTGCTATACCTGTCATAGCCATGGTGAGGAGTTAAAACCGGCAGACCATAACCTTGTTTGGGAAAAAGATCACGGTCTTGCCGCGGCGTCTGCTGCCTGCGATGATTGTCATACAAAGGACTATTGCCTTGATTGTCATAAATCCGACAACCTAAATCATGAGGTTCATCCATTGAACTATGTCAACAATCATGGAATTTATGCCAAAGGCAATAAGGACAATTGCTACACATGCCACGAAGAACAGGCGTTTTGCGTGGATTGTCACCAGAAAAGAATGGTGATGCCGCGCAATCATTCATACGCGAACTGGTCAAATACAACAACTGGCGGCGGTCACGCGCGATCAGCAAAACTTGATCTTGATTCATGTATGAGCTGCCATTCGGACGCGCAGGGCGATCCGGTTTGTGTTGTTTGTCATAGTAAATAAATTAAAGTGATCTAAAGTGTATAAAGTTTGAAGTGCGCTAAAGTAGAAAAAATCTCGTTTAATGCTGCTTTCACCATTTAAGGCGCTCTAAACTTTTTTTACTGATAATTTCAGAGGTAAGTGATGAAAAAGACTTTGATCGTTCTAAACACAATTTTGGCTTTAATTCTGGTGCTAAGTTACTGCTCAACAGATAAGAATCCTTTGCCGAGCGTCTCGCATCCGGAAGGGTGGAATACATCGGGCGCTGAAAATTTCCATGGCTCGAAAGTTTTGGAGGTGGGGTATTCTTCCTGCAAAAGTTGTCATGGTGTTGATTTAAAAGGCGGCGATACCGGTAAGGGATGTTTTGATTGCCACCAAACTTATCCGCATCCTGATGAGTGGACAGATTTTGATTCGGATAATAATCATGGTGAATATATTGAAGCAAACAGTGGCTCTACCGATTATTGCAAAAGCTGCCATGGAAGTGATTTGACCGGTGGCAAAAGCGGTATTTCGTGCTTCAGTTGTCATCCGGCGGGAAGTTTGTCAAAGTAAAAAAGTTAGGCTACACAAGACTTATTGAATATTCTCCATAAATACAAGGAATTATCATTATAATAATATTCTGGCTCTGCTATTATTATAATATATATTGAAGTTCATATCCTCCCTCTTTAGCGCTAAAATTTTTTAATATGCTGAGGGAGGATTATTTTTAGCCATTACTCGTTATCAAATTCAGCCCTCAATTTCTTCTTGGTTAGTAATAATCCCTCCATATTAAAATCACCTTATTATTCATGATTTCGACTCATTTTCAATCGTTATAATAAGGACAAGACATTTGATTTATTCATTCCAATTTTGACCTTTGTATTTGGTGAAGCTCAATTGGAAGGTATCGGCTCGATTGTTTCCACCAAACGGCTGGAAAATGAGTTCTATGGTGGAGCCCCTGATAAACATTTGCTCATGGAACGGTTGTTAAAAGAAGCTACACATGAATTCGGGCACACTTTTAATTTATACCACTGTTTTATTCCCGGATGCGTTATGAACAGCTCTACCTATGTAGAAAATATCGACGAAAAAAGTATCAGGTTTTGCCGGGAGTGTGAAACTCAAATACAGAAAGACGACACAAGAATCATCAAGGATTGAACGATTATTTGTGATATAATGAAAAAATATCCTGTTAATAATTCAGATGCAGCCCACTTTCCATTTGTATTTTATATTATACCGAAAAACTTAAAATCCTGTTCATTAATTTTTACAATATATTTACTACAAATGCGGACTGCATCTTATTTAATCACCACAAAAGTGAGTTTGAGCTTCCTTCAATAAATATAGAAAACATTGACAAATTAGTTTTACTTTATGCAAATTTATTTCAGGCTTTCGTCAGGTTTCTTTTTTGATGAAAAAATATACCTGACAAAAAAGATCAGGAGCAGCAAAAAGCAAATCAAAAGAATATACTCCAGTCCTTTTGTTTCAAAAATATTGACGTACGAATAAGATTCCATTATTATTTCTCCCGATAACTAAAATTTCATAGTTGTTCATAGTGGCTTTGAAGTTTTGTAGATTATTTGTTTATTGAGAAGGAAAATAATCCAAAGCCATATCAACTAAAGCATACTTATAGACTAATCTTCAAAAACCGGCATTCTCCTGACAATCCAGCGAAAAACCCATATTTCAGTAAATATGATCATCATCGTGATAACAATCTCCATCCATGAAGGATAATAAACCGCCGGAATATTCCAGTTAAATGTAATGATTGATATATTTAACCTGTTAAGAATAATCCCAATCATTGTTAAAATCGCTGCCGTACGGATAATTCCAAGACTCCTGTTCTTCGCGCCATAAGCAAACATGAAACAAGGGATCAGCACCAGTCCAATCACTTCAATTAGGTATAGAATGCCCCAGGAATCCATCAAATATGACCACTGACCCTCGTGGATAAAAAGAAGCGCTTTAAAAAAGTAATACACGAACATTGTTATCGCCGCTCCTCTTGCTAATCCAATCATCATTTCATCAAATGCTTTATGGTGTTTGGCATCTATTTTATCTTTAAAAACTTTGTGGCTTATCGTGCCTTCAAAGATTACCATGGAAAGCCCCGCAAAAATACTGGAAACAAAAAAGAGTACCGGAATGAATTCCGAATACCATAGCGGGTGAATTTTACTTTTCGCCATTAAAAAAAGTGAACCCAATCCTGATTGATGAAGCATGGAAAGAGTGATCCCGAAAATAACAGCGCCCACTGTCAGAGATTTCAGAATTTTTTGAAGTTTTTTCCATCCCAGCCATTGCGCGATCGTGGGCGAAAATTCAAGAAACTCCGTGGCCATATAAAGCAAAAAATGCCAGGCTACCAGGAACAACACCGAATTGTAGCCGAAAGAATTTCCAATAATCGGATTAAAAATATTCCAGGGTTTTCCCAGATCCAAAACCAGTGCGCCAGCATAAAACATATATGCTAAAAGCCCGTTCAATACAGTTACTTTTACAATCGGGTGGTATTTTTCAACCTTCATGACATACACCACAAAAGTGATGACATAAGCGCCACCAGCGAATGCAACACCAGTTACAACATCAAATCCAATCCAGAATCCCCAGGGAAATTCTTGTGAAAGATTTGTAGCATATCCCAATCCTTTAACAAAACGAAGAATTATAAGAATAAAACCAAGAATCATGATTGGGATGGAAATAATATTGAACGGCGTTAATAATTTTCCTTTTGGCTTCATCTCTTGGAGAATGAATTTAAAAAATCTTTTTAGCTCATTTAGAAAAATCGTTTTTTTGTTCATTTTGTACCTCTGTTAAATTGTCGTCTAACAGCTCTATTTTGTAGTCAGTTACAAGCTCCAAAAATATTTACGCATTTGAATTGTTTTTCCAAAACATTTAATCGCTCTGTTCTAAAAGATAATACAAATTCCTGAAAGGAAAATACTTTTTTTCGAACCTGCTGCCTCTATGATATTTGTGTTAAAAGCAACCCGGTTCATCAACCTTATTTTTATACTTCCTACTCAACAGCTTCTTCATCCTTTTGAGTTAAATAATTCAGTCCAAGCAGTAAAGCCGGCGCACCAAAAAATATCAACGGCACCGCGTACAAAAACTCTTTTGTATATTCGGGATATGGGGTTGTACCCAGATCGGTTCTGAAACCAATTTGTTCAAAAGGAACAGCAGAAAGATAAAGCCAGCTGGTTCCACCGACCTCATGTTCACCATAAATTTTATGGACATATTTGTCAGGATGATGATAAATACGAACCCGGGCAATCTCCATCAGTTCTCGTTTTTTACCAAACATTAAAGCGCCGGTGGGACAGGCTTCAACACAAGCTGGTTTCTTCCCTTCCTGAAGACGCTCGTAACACATACTGCATTTTTGCACTTTTGGATTCCAGCTTTCATATTCATATTTTGGAATCATAAAAGGACATGAAGTCATACAATACCGGCATC
>NBLI01000032.1 GCA_002084535.1 Candidatus Zhuqueibacterota bacterium 4572_119 | reverse complement strand
CGTGGGAAAATTGTAAAACGAAAACAAGTCCAGTCTCAATTCCAGACCAGCCGTTCGTTTAAAATCGGCAAAATTAATTTTATCTTCATCGAACGCGTTCCCGTAATCGCAAAAAACACCCGCGTAAAGTTTATCAAAATAGAGATGGAACAGCCTGAAATCCAAATGATTAAAAACCGGAAACCGGTAGGCTGCCCGACCGATTATTTTTTTTCTTCCTTCAATGCTGTAAAAAGGGTAGCCACGCATACCGACCAACCCCCCGGCAAAAAAGTTGAAAAATTCATGAACCGGTCTGTCAATCCACCCACCTTTTAAATTTAAATTTAGCGCGTGGTGACCTTTAGTCCAAACAGGGATGTACTCGCTCCAATCAAGTTCCAGTTTTGAGTAATTGTATTTATCAAATACTTCAGTCCAGGTTCCGTATTTTGTCAGCTTGAAATCAGTAATAAAATCATTAAACTCGCCGGTGTAGGTCAGGGAAATTTTCCTGCCAATCGACGGATTAATATCCGATGTGGTACTTGGTTCAACGACATGATAGTTCCAAACCAACTGAAATATTTTGCCGATATAATAATTATACTTTGTCGCCGGGAATTCAAATCCCTGGTAAGTAAATTCGGGCTGGGTTCGCGCGCGGTACTGATTGTAAATAAAGGCGGTTCTCAATTTTTGATAATCGTTCAATTTAAAATCAAAACCCAAATCTATTTCTGTTAAATTATAACGGTAATTAAATTTCGTATAAACCGTGTCCGTGGGCGTCAAAGCCCAGTCGTCCATTTCAGAATGGTGCCTGGTCTGGTGATACGCCTCGATGAAAATCGTCGGTCTGAAGTTCCGGTAATTTACTATGCCGAACAGGTCATAATCCTTTTCTTTGTTAACGGCAAATCCGCCAAAAATATTGTACTTATCTAAAACATCACCAGAATAAAAATAGGAGCCAACTTTTGTAGTCCCATAATCGAACATGACGCGGGGAAGAAATGACACTTTGCCGTAAGTTAGTCCATACGGCTTTTTTTCGTATTCCGGTATTTTAGAATCATCAAATTCTATGGATTGCTGCTTTATCTTTGTCGCGAAAATTTCTGCATCCGCGTTGTTTGTGGATGCTAATAAAATATTTCCTTCGTAAGTTAGGTATTCAGATTGAACCTGTTCGATTTGAGATGGATTGTTAATTTTGGCAATGCGATAACCTGACGAGCTAAAATCGCTGTATAGCAATTGCCCCTGCAGGTTGACCGCCGGCATAAAAGCGCCGCCAACCACATTCGTCCATTGTTTAATTTCTTTTGTCTCAATGTTGATGGAGTAAATATTGAAAATCCCTGTTTTATCCCAGCTAAAATAAACTTCATTCCTGTCAGGCGCGAACACCGGATCCCTGGCGTCATTTCCGTCATTGATGAGAATGCTTTGTTTTTTTTCCTTGGCGGAAATTAAACCCAGCTTCCTGCCCTCTCCAGTACTGTAAGAATAAACAATTGTTTTTCCATCCGGCGACCACCGCGGTTGAAAAATTTGCTCGCCATTTATTAATTCGAGTATATGTGATACCTTCCCGGATTCCAGATCCAAAATCGATAGATTGTGATTGCCGTCTTCCGCGGTAACAAATATAACCTTTTTCTCATCAGGCGATAAATCAGGATAGCGGGAACGTATCTTTTTGGTCAACCGTTTTTCTTTTTTCTTATCGAAATCGTAAACATAAATGTCGTTGTAGTGCGAGCCATTTTTGTCAGGTTTGGAGCGGCGGGAGTAATATATTTTTCGGCTGTCAGATGTCCAGCTGGCCAATGTTTTTACACCGGATTTAATTTTTTTAGTTTTGCCTGTCTCCAGATCATGGATATAAAGCGATGATAGCGAAAGATAATCAAATCCGCGATTGGACACAAAAGCGATTTTATTACCATCGGGTGACCAGACAGGATAGATATTGAGAATGCCCTTTTGTTCAATAATTTCGCCAACTGCTAAATGATCCCTGATTCCCCGCACCCGTGAATTATACATTTCTTCAAGATATTTTTTCCATTTTGAATAAAGCTCTTTTTCATTCAAACCAATGGTTTTGCTCAGCGCGCCATTTACAGTAAAGCGCCAGGGCTTCTTTGATTCCCTAAAAAGTTCACCCAGTACAGAAATCCCATAATTATTGGCAATATATTTTACCAGCGCCACACCGTGATTATAGAGCTTTTCATTGCCAAGGCTGTTCCTGCCAAAAACTCCCATTTCTCTGAAACTAAGCATGTTATTTTCCAATACGGCTGTTCGCAGAATCATATCGCGATGAGTATCCCAGTTATCATAACACAGCGGCGGTAATTGATATTGAGCCACACCTTCCGCCAGCCAATTGGGAACAGTGGTTAAAGCGATGGGATAAGACAAAATGCGGTTGGGAAAGCCGTACAACACGTAGGGATTTTTCTCTGGTTCATAACCCATATATTGAACATAAAGCGCTGGAATTTTTCTGGTCATTTTACGCGCCGCGCCTAATGAAATCATGTGAACAAACTCATGTGTGACCACATTGCGCAGCCAGTTATGAGTACCGCGCAAAACAAAATCCATAGGGGAAGCCCATATTTCTACTTTGTTGTCATAATAAAAAGCAGCTCCATTGGAATAATCATCATGGTCGCGGATGATAAAATGGATTTTACCATCCGGTTCATACTCGTACAATGACGTAACAGGCGCGTAAATATCTTCCGCGATTTTGGCGACTAATCCGGCGGTGCGTTCTGCGCCGTTATGATAGTGAACTTGAAAATGATCCGTATTGATCGTTTGCCAGCTCAATTCCGGGTGATTGTATTCTACCAACTGTCCAAAAATATTTTGAACAAGCATGGGACTTATCAAAAAAAGAAATGTATAAAATAATATTTTTTTCAACTATTTCACCTAATTTAAATTACGCTTTTTTTTACAAGTTTCCAAAGCCATAAGAAATTTTTTTTTATTCACGTTTTTTTCTTTCGTTTGGAAGGCGGAAAAAAATATTTCAAAACAATTTATTTTATCACAGCAATCTTAATTATTACCGTATTAGTCTCCCTCGCTGATTCCGCCCTTACCCTTGCCAGATAAACTCCGCTTTGAACATCGGTGATGTCCCAGGTTACTTCGTTGTCAATTTCAGGGTAACCGGTCCCCGGCAATTGTGAAATTAGTTCACCAGCCATATCATATATTCGGATATCCACATCCGCGCTTTCTTTCAGGTAATACCTGATTGCGGTATTGTTTCCTTCGGTTGGATTGGGGTAATTATAAACCGATTTTGCAGGCATCAAATCTCCCTGACCTATGACAGATACCGCTGTACTAATACAAATTGGATTGTGTTCCGCGTCTTTTAAAAATTCTCCCCAATAAACCCGGGATGATTCAAATTCCAATGGCAGTTCCCATACATAACAGTAATCATCATCGGTTCTGGCAAAAACATTAAATTGGAGGTTATTATTCAAATCTGCGACTCCAACTTGTGCCGGTAACACACCGGAAAGTGAAAGAGGGAAGTCCTGCATCTTTTTACCATTGGAGTCAAACGCCAATAATGTATTATTTTTAGTTGAAATAATAATTTCAGCCATGTTATCATCATCAAAATCAACAATCACCGGATCGGCATATAAGTCTGTTTCTGCCTCACGCTCAAAAAGCACAGGAAAGTTAGTAAGAGTTACACCTGTATGGTTAAAAGCAAAAACTTTGCCGCCGCCGATAAGAACAACGTCCAAATAACCATTAAAGTCCACATCTGCTACTACGGGATTTGACAAGGGGCATCCAACATTGATCTGTCTGAAGTGGGATAACGGGTCGCCGTTTCTATCCAGCACCATCAAATCTCCCTGATCGGAAGAAATTACAATCTCAAGTTCATTGTCTTTATTTAAATCCGCCAAAACCGGGTAGTTCAAAGCGGCTCCATCAAACAGGGTGTTCTGCCAGAGCAAGCTGCCGTTCTCATCGAGCCTGTAGATTGTTCCTTCAGCAGTAGCTGCCACGATCCCGTGTTGACCATTCTCAATAAAACCGGCAATGCCCGTTATCTTGGATTGAGAAATATTCAAATTAAAAACAATTGTTCCCGCTTTATTTATCACGCAAACATTTCCATCTTCCAAACCCAAAGCAATTTCAAATCCTGCCTCGCCTGTATTAAAATCACCAATTACCGGCGCGGTCGTAATTTTTGATAAACAGTCAACGCTGAACAATAAATCCGCGTATCCGTCAGCATCGCGATCAACTGGCTCCCAAACATACAACCAGCCATTTTCCGAAGCAGCGATAACTTCTGATTTTCCGTCTCCATTTAAATCTACAGCCGATGGAGCGTTAAAGAACTGGTCGTTTTCTGCTTCAGCGAAAACAGCCAGCGGGAAAAAAGTTGTATCTCCATTAACATCGACTTTGCCTGCTTTTTCATTATTAGGGATATATTTCTCACCATTGGACTGCCATACCAATATTTTTCCATTTTCTGTCGCTGCGATCAATTCTCGTTTTTGATCGCCATTAAGATCACAACTAACAACCGGACTTGACCCGGAGTTTTCACCTAAAAAAACAGGGAAACCGGAATAATAGCGTTTGACTTCTACAGAAAAGCTCATCACCGAATCTTTCTCGCTAAAATCAGTGATGTAAATGCCGGTGTTCGCTCCCGAATGAGAAAGTGATGACGGCATCGTGTTCGGAGTCAAACGAACGGTTTCCGAGGAGTTGGCGTACAGATTGTCTTCATTGTTATCCCACCACATATCATACGCTCCACCAGACTCAAAACCAGTGATACCGAAAAAATTGAAAAAGTAACCAATGTCCTGGGCGCCGTCAGCTTCGACAACGTCCACGCCGCGGTGATGCATATCCACGTTCACACGATTTGCCACATAATTTTCTTCGATCACGTTTTCATCAATGTGCCAAATAACAATTCCTGAACCGGGCAAGCCAAAATCGTATTCATCAATTTCTACAATCACGCCCAGTTTCTCCAGACCAGTGGGTAAATTTATTTCACCTTGATCATTGAACTCTATCCGCGCGCCATTTTCATCATACCCAATGGCAATTTCACGTGATTTTAAAACCGCCTTCTGCCTGTTTTCAATAAGAAAATATTCTTTCGCGTTGATAGGTATTTTATAAATTTTGTTAGGGTTTTGAGCTAAACTTGCAGCGACCGGGTTTCCTGTCCCTGATGTGATTACAGCAGCCTCCTCCCAACCGAGAAAAATTTTGCTCCACGCGCAAGGCTGCACTGGTATCAATCCATAAAAGCTACCTGACCCCTGATCCATCAAGCCAAACCTGCCAATAGCAGGACGTCCCGTATCAGTATCAAACAGGTTAGGCAATCCCAATTGATGTCCAAACATAATGGCTGCTGTCCCCAGCAACCCAAACTCATAGCCTCCCTGGTTCTCTGTTTCTGGCAGGATTATTCCTTCCCGCACAAAAAAAGAACCATCATTCACTTCAATTCCCTGAAATCCCGGCGTATCTTTTCCAATTGTATTTTGTAAATCGGCAAAATTTATAAAAACAGAAGGAATATCATTGGGTGTCGTATCAAACTCCTGGGAAAATTCCCAGCCAACACCAGCGTGAAAAATGATAATAACATCGAACTGTGAAAATTTGAGATTGCTGTTGGCATCGGCAATTTCAATGCCATCCCGAAACAATTCTGCCAATCCCATATCAAGCGCTTCTTCGGTCGTGTTGGGATTATAATAATCCATCGGCTGGGAAAGCGTCCAGACGCTGTCCTCGGGTTGGGGATAGACTGTAGTGTTACCAGCTTCCTCTGTTATGTCGAGGATTAATTTACCGTTGGAAACGCTTTCGTAATAATGTTTTAATGCTAATAACTGACTTGAAAAATATTGATTGCCATGAGGTGGTGAATTGAGAATGAGCGAGTCCGGTTGGGTCATATCAAACCATCCGTTCCCGGTTGTATGGCGGTCATTATCTTTTTGAAACTGAACACGGAGTGCCAGCACTTTCAGAGTCTCCGGCAATTCCACTTGTAATCGAAGATTGGTATCGACAAAACGTTGTGAAGCTTCATCAAAAATATCAGTTTTAGATTTGACAAAACGGGAAGAAATACTGCTTTTATAATAATTTGGTTTTTTAGTTTTCTGTTCCGCGTAATTCGAACCGACAGTTAATCCGAAAACAGCAATCGTTAATATAATGTTTTTCCAGTTCATCGCTCAATTTCAATATTTATTTATTATTAAAATCCGCAAGCGAAAATTCGCTCGCGGATATATTTTTTTTCAGCTTTATTTACTCTAAACCTTAAAATCCGATTTGCATAGTATATCTCATCGTATTTGCCAGCGGATGACCTTCTTCCGCTGAAATATAACTAAAATCAAAACTGTATAGTGAATACTTAATGCCCGCCCCAAAAGTGAGGTAATCGACTTTGCCTTCTTTATCGTGATAATAACCTGTTCTTAAAGCGATCAGATTTCCGTAAATATATTCCAAACCAATGCTTTTAGTTATTTTATCCAATTCCCTTTGAAGCGGTTCATCATACCAGGATGTAAAGATCGCCTCATAAAAAGGATCTGAAGGTGTGTCATCTTTTCTCGGAGTAACGAGCAGCTTGTTGATTTCGGTGGCGATTGTTAATTTATTAAATTTTTGATTAATCACTTTGAAAGCAAATCCGGTTTTTAAATTGGTCGGTAACGGGTCTGCCTGGGCTTCATCGATGTAAGCGATTTTGGGACCCATGTTGGAAATATTGGCACCCCAAACCAATTTATCCTTTAAAAAAGGAAATGTATATAAAAATCCTACATCAAAAGAAAACGCGCTTCCCTGACCGGTGCCCTTTTCCGCGCCCGCTCCAAACGGGGCTAAATTACTTTTAATGAATCGCAACGCGACGCCGATAGCCAAATTGTCGCTGAGAGTTGTTCCGTAACTGGCAGCAATGGCATATTCGTTACTAAAAAATTTATCGGTTGGATTTCCAAACTCATCCATTCCCTGATTTTCACCCATATTGATATAGGCGACATTGAATCCGATTGTCCCCAATCCTTCAATGCTCATACAATATGCCAGGTAATCATAAAATATATCAGAAACAAGGCTTGGCAGCCAATTAACATGCATAATGGTAACATGCTTTCCATGTTGATATGCCAAACCGGCGGGATTGTAAAATGTCGCGTAAGGATCATCGGCGATAGCCACAAATGAATTCCCCATTCCAGCGGCTCTTGATCCTGGCGATATCATCAAAAATAAAACCGCGGCTTCACTTACCGCAAAAGCCTGCTGAGCGCCAAGAATTAAAATCAATAATAGCGACGTAATAATAACGATTTTCTTCATCTGTTACTCCTTTTACTGACTCATACTTTTTAAAAAAAATCCGAATGACAAAGGTTTGTTTCACCTTTCAAAAAAGGTGTACCTCAAGCATTCGGAATTTTGCCTATTAAGGAAAATTCAGAAAAAGATGTTGAGATAGTCAACAATATTTCAGTAATTCTTCTCATTAAAAATCTTGAAATTTAATTCTCTAATCCTTTTCCAAATCGTATCAATTATCTTAAATAGGCGTCCTCCGGAAAAATCTTTCTCTTGCTGTTTTTTTAAGAATGATATATTAAATAAATACAATAAAATCAAACAGCTTTGAATTTAGTACTATATTAAAACTACAATTATAATCAAAAGTTCCTTGCCATAAAACTAATTTTTCAATTTTTATTGATAAAAAACCAATGCCATTAAACCGAAAATATTGTATTGGTTAACTCTTATATTTACATTAATATGGGTTAACAATAATGTAGATCGGAATTTAATAGATTAAGAAAGGGCAGGTTCACAAAACAATTGTATTTCTAATACGAAACTATGAAAAATCAGCCAGCAATTTAACCAGCATGTCCATTTCGTCCCTGGTTCTTTTTTCAGTTACCGCGATTAATAATCCATTTCCAATGTCATAATCGAACTTCGACAAGTCAATTCCGGGCAGAACGTTTTTGTTCGCCAATTGTTCAATGATTTTTGCGGGAGCAACTGGAGTTTTCACCACGAACTCTTTAAAAAACGGCGATTTGAAGGCGAGATCAAACCCATTTAGCAAATTAATTTTTTCCGCCAGGTAATGGGCATTTTGTAAACATAAATTAGCTACTTCCCTGATGCCCTGTTTCCCCAGCAAAGCCATATAAACCGTCGCTGCCAACGCGTTCAACGCCTGGTTAGTACATATATTTGAGGTAGCCTTTGCCCGGCGAATGTGCTGCTCTCTTGCCTGGTACGTCAGCACGAAACCTCGACGCCCCTGGCTGTCTGTTGTCGCGCCAGCGATTCTTCCAGGCATCTTTCGAACATACTTCTCCTGTGCCGCGAAAATCCCCAGATAAGGTCCGCCGTAATTTAAACTATTACCCAAACACTGTCCCTCACCCGTGGCAATATCGACACCATACGATCCAGGTGGTTCTAAAATCCCCAAAGAAACCGGATCATTGGATGTAATAAACATTGCGTTTTTCTGGTGTGTCAAATCACTTATCTCAAAAACATCTTCTAAATTACCTAAAAAATTTGGGTGTTCAACAAAAACTGCCGCTGTTTTATCATCGATTTTATCTGCTAAATCTGTCAGGGAGGTAATGCCTTCCTCCAGGGCAATCGGTTCTATTTCAATACTCTGTCCATGACAATAAGTTTTAATAATCTGCCGGTAATAGGGATGGACACCCATTGAAACCAGGATTTTTTTCTTTCGTTTTTCAGCGACAGCCATCAGCGCCGCTTCTGCCAACGCTGATCCGCCATCATACATCGACGCGTTAGCCACATCCATTCCCATCAGTTCCGCGATCATGGATTGATATTCGTAAATAGCCTGCAATGTCCCCTGGCTGACTTCAGCCTGGTATGGTGTATAGGCAGTATAAAATTCTGATCTTGATAAAACATGACCAACAAGCGCCGGTATAAAATGATCATAAGCGCCTCCGCCCAAAAAATTGACAGCATTCTGCGCGCCAGTATTGCAGCCAGCTTTTTGATGCATTTCCCGTATAATTTCCAGCTCGGAAAGTGCGGATGGCAGGTTCAGTTTTTCTTTAAATTTAAGCTCTTCTGGAATATTTGATATTAACTCTTCAAAATTTTTCACACCGATTCGAGAAAGCATTGTTTTGCGGTCTTCGTCAGTATTGGGAATAAATGGCATAATTATCTCCAAATCTATCAATTTATTATAAAACTAACATTCAACTTGTCTTACAATATTTTAACGCAACATCATCCAGTTCATTTTTGTCATTGTTTCATTTCATGTTTTTTCAAAAACAGTCAGTTCATGCATATAAAACATTAAAACCGACCGACATTAAATTTTTAGTAATAAACAGCGGCAGTAATAAGGGCAAATACCGCTGCTAACACCAGTACACAAATAAAGCAAAGCGTACTTATCGGAAAATGGTTTCAGGATTTCAATTTTAAATTTCATCAGCTATCAAAAATTTAAAACGGTTTAAAAATAGAAAAAATCCTAAAACCATATTAGATATTTTGCTCGCTTTAAGTAATTGATTTTGCGCTTGCTCAAAAAAATTAGCGGTTCAGAAAAACAGAATGGCAGCAATTTGGTAATTATATAAAAAAATGTGGTGTCAGATTATTTAAATCTCTCCGACCCGCTACAGCCCAACTGCCACTGCATCCCAGTTTTTTCAGGGATAACACGTAATACCTCAGATACTGGTGGCAGACAGAGATGTCGTACACTTCAACTAAATAATAAATTGTGCCATCAACAATTATATTTATTGATTTCCGAGATAGTATCAACAATTACAATTT
>NBLI01000245.1 GCA_002084535.1 Candidatus Zhuqueibacterota bacterium 4572_119 | reverse complement strand
GGAAGTTTCAAACAGACTTATTGTGTATTTCAGGACATCACCGAGCGCAAGCAAGCGGAAGCAGCTTTGAGGGAAAGCGAAGACAGATATCGGTCTATCGTAGAAAATTCCTTTGAAGGAATTGGTTTAATCGATGATAAGCATACCTTTATATATGCAAATACTAATTTAGCAAAACTTTTTGGCTATCCTTTGGATGAAGTGATTGGCGCGGATTTCAGGAAGTTCGTGGCTCCGGAAAGTCTGGAAATTGTTTCAGATAGGTATAAACGCAGGCAAAAAGGCGAAGAAGTTTTACCACGCTATGAAGTTATACTTCTGAAAAAGAACAAGGAAACAACCTTTGCTGAACTTTCTTCTTCAGTTATCAAAGACAAAAAAGGTAAGGTACTGACAATTGTTCAACTCATTGATAATACAGAAAAGAAAAAGGCAGAAGACAGGATAAAGGAATCAGAAGCGAATTTAAGAGCATTGATAGAAAATCGTGAAGATTCTATCTGGTCGATTGATAAAAATTTTAATTACATAACATTCAATAGTTTCTTTGCCAAATCATATTTAGCAGCATTCAGCCTTGAGCTAAAAAAAGGGATGAATGCCATTGATATTCTGACTCCTGAAATACGGAAACTATGGGAACCAAAATACAAATCCGCTTTAACCGGAGAAAGTATCATTTTTGAATTCTCGGAACGTATTGGCGGCAACGATCATTTTTTCCAGGTCTCTTTGAATCCGATTATTACGGATAACGACATTACCGGTGTGTCGGCTATCAGTATTGAAATTACTGAACGCAAGCAAGCGGAGCTTGAAATCAGAAAGCGCGCACAAGAATTAACAGCATTTAACAAACTTGCACGCCAGGTCAGTTTGAGTCTGTCAGTAAAAGAAGTTATCAAAAGCGCGATGAAAATAGTCGTGGACGCGGCTAAACCTGATCTGGTTTTGATTTTTCTGCGAGAGAAGGACAATTTGATATTGCAGGACTTTGCTCCCCAAAACTCAAAATACACTCACGATGAAACCCCGGTGCATCACGTTGGTGAATGTTTGTGTGGCTTGGCGATCAGTGAAGCTAAACCAATGTATTCAAAAAATATCCACCAGGATGTGCGCTGCACTTTGACTGAATGCAAAAATGCCGGGCTGTTTTCTTACGCGGCACTTCCACTGCGCAGCGGGAAAAATCTCATCGGTGTGCTGGGTATCGCATCAGCAACGGAGCGGGATTTTAGCTCACAAGCCACTTTTTTAGAAACCATGGCGGATGAGATAGCCGTTGGACTACAAAACGCACTGTTGTATGAAGAAATTCAACAACATAGCCTGGAGTTATGAAGAAATTCAACAACATAGCCTGGAGTTAGAAAAACGAGTTAAAGAGCGAACCGCGGAACTGAAACAAAGCGAAGCAAAAATGAAAGCCCAATACAAAGGCATTCCGGTTCCCACTTACACCTGGCAAGGGACGAAAAATGACATCCGACTGGTGGATTATAACGATGCCGCGGTTAAGATCAGCCGGGGCGGAATAAAAAAATATGTTGGCATAACAGCTAAAGAAATGTATCACGACAACCCGGACATTTTGAATGATCTTAATTTGTGCTTTAAAAAGAAAAAAACCATCGAGCGCGAGATGCCCTATCTTTTTAAATCGACAGGAGAAATCAAATACCTGGCAGTAAAATACGCGTTTGTGCTGCCGGACCTGGTGTTAGTACATACCGAGGACATTACCCAGCGCAAAAAAGCGGATGAAAATTTGCGGGAAGCTAATGTGCGGTTGCAGGAAGCGGACCAACAGACACATTCAAATTATCAGCATCCGAAAAAAATCTTGAGCTAAAAACACAGGTTGGTCGAAATATAATCCTGAACAGCGATAAAAGACGCGTTAAACAGATTTTAACAAACCTGGTTAGTAATGCCATTAAATTTACTGACAAGGGTAGCGTTCAGGTCAGCGCGAGTTTAGGAAAAGATAATAAGCTTGTGATCAGGGTATCTGATACCGGGATGGGAATAAAAAAGAATGACTTGTCAATATTATTTTCGCCATTCCAGCAAGTTGACGCTTCTATGACAAAGAAACACGAAGGGATAGGTTTGGGCTTGTATTTGTGCAAAAATTTGTGTTCATTATTGGGTGGCTCAATTTCTGTAAATAGCGAATTTGGTAAAGGGAGCGTTTTTACGGTTGTGCTGCCGGTGGTTTAGTACACAATCTTTTTAATAGAACACGATTAAACGGATTTGACGGATCATCACGGATTTTTTTAATTTTGTTTTAATCCGTGCAAATCCGTTCAATCCGTGTTCAATGCTTTTTAATAAAGGAGAAGTAACTCAATGAAAAAAATCCTATTAGTCGAAGATAACGAAGAAAACCGCTATTTAATCAGCTTTATCCTGGAAAAAAACGGCTACGAGGTTATCATCGCAGAAAACGGGCAGACCGGTTTTGAAATGGCGCTGGGCGAAAAACCTGATCTTATTCTCATGGACATTCAACTGCCCGATATTAACGGTCTGGAGGTTACAAAAAAGATCAGAACTTCAAAAATTAATGGTTCAATACCAATTATTGCAATTACTTCGTATGCCATGATCGGCGACAGGGAAAAGGCGCTGGAGGCAGGCTGTAACGGCTACATCGAGAAACCCATCAATCCTGAAACTTTCATGAATGAATTAAAGAAATTTATTTAAAAGGAGTAATGGAAAAATGAAAGTTCTCATCGTTGATGATAACAAAGAAAATATTTATCTGCTGAAAACATTGCTGGCAGGTAAAAAATATGAAGTTGTTTCAGCATATAATGGCGCGGAGGCAATGGCAAAGTTGGAACAGGACAATTTTCAATTAATTATTTCAGATATTCTCATGCCCGAGGTTGATGGTTTCCAATTTTGCCGGCAAGTTAAAGAGAGCGAAAGGTTTTCTAAAATTCCGTTCATCTTTTATTCAGCTACATACATTGACGAAAAAGATGAAGTTTTCGCTTTACAGCTTGGCGCCAATAAATTTATCCGAAAACCTTTGCAGCCGGATGAGTTCATAAAAACTATTAAAAGCATTATCAAAGACGCGCAAAAAGGAAAATTAAAATTTAAAAAACCATCCCTTAAGAAAGAAGAAGAAATATTCAAATTGTACAATGAACGGTTAGTACAAAAATTAGAAAAGAAAATGGTGGATTTGGAAGCCGAAGTCGAAAAACATAAACAAACTGAAAATAAACTGCGCCAAAGTGAAGAAAGATTTCGGGGATTATTTGAAAACGCTGTAGTCGGGCTTTACAGAACCACACCGGACGGAAAAATTACCGTGGCGAATCACACCCTGATAAAAATGTTAGGCTATTCATCATTTGAGGAATTGGCAAAAAGGAATCTAAAAACCAATGGATTTGAGTCAGAATATCCTCGCGCGGAATTTGAAAAGATGATTAAACAACATGGGCAGGCTGTCGGTTTTGAATCAGCCTGGCTAAAGAAAGACCGAAGTACCATTTATATTTCTGAAAGTGCCAGAGCTTTACGTGACAATAAAGGGAAAATAATCGCTTACGAAGGTACAGTCCAGGACATCACCAATAAGAAACAAGCCGAAATGGCGCTAATCGCCAGCGAACAAAAATTTCGAGAAATGACAGAAAGAAGCTTTGATATAATAGCAATCCTGGACTCAAAAGGTTTTTTTACTTACGTTTCTCCATCAGTTACTAATGTTCTCGGCTATTTGCCGGAAGAAATGGTTGGAAAACACTTTCGTAAATTTGTAGCAAAGATCGAGTTGGACAAGTCAATTAAAACGCTCGCACAATTACTGCAAGGCAAAAAAATTACCAGGCTGGAATACGAGATTCAAAAGAAAGATAAATCAATTGCAATCGTAGAAATCAATAGCGGCCCCATCCGCAACGGGAAAAAAATAACCGGCGTTCAGTTAAACATCCGGGATATTACTGCTCGTGTTACTGCTGAAAAAGCCCTTCGCGTCAGTGAAGAATTCAACCGCCGTATTATTGAAAGCAGCAATGACTGTATAAAGGTTTTGGATCTGCAGGGCAATTTGTTATTCATGAGTAACGGCGGGCAAAAACTTTTAGAAATCCAGGATATCACCCCTTACTTGAATAAATCATGGCTCGATTTATGGAAAGGAAAATTTCGGATTACCGCTGAACAGGCACTTTCAGACGCGATTAAAAAGGGATCATCGTATTTCCGAGCATACCTCCCCACAATTACGGGAAAGGATAAGTGGTGGAGCGTACTCATTTCACAAATTCCTGAAGTAAGCGGCAAAGTAAACAAACTGCTGGCAATTTCCCGGGACATCACACCTGAAATGGCAGCAGAAGAAAAGCTTAGAGATTCACTTCTTGAAAAAGAAGTGTTGCTAAAGGAAATTCATCACCGCGTTAAAAACAACATGAATGTTTTAATCAGCCTGCTTCACCTTCAATGCCAGCATGTTGATGATTTGAAGGGCATTCTTGCTATCCAGATGTGCATTAAAAGAATATATTCCATGGCACTCATACATGAGAAATTATATAAATCCGAAAACTTTGCCAATGTGAACTTTCGGGATTACACAATTACATTGATACAGGAATTGATTCGATCTTACCAGGTGGAAAATTATATTAGCACAAAAATAGATGTCGAAGAAATTTCTATAATGATTATGAATTGTCAGTTCATGATAATGGCGTGGGTCTCCCAGCTAAAATTGATGTTAAAAGCGTCTCTTCATTAGGCTTAAAACTCGTTGATATTCTCAGTAGTCAAATTAATGGTAAATTGAACATCAAAAAAGGAAAAGGGACGACCATATCAATCAAATTTAAAGGATACTTAAAATGAAACCGGCAAATATCTTAATTGTTGAGGATGAAACGATTGTTGGTATGGATTTGAAGTTAAAACTGCAATCACGCGGCTATAACGTCCTGGAAACGGCTTCCACAGGACAGGAAGCCATCGAAATCTCCAACAAATACAACCCCGATTTGATTTTGATGGATATTATACTTGATGGCAATATAGACGGCATCGAAGCTGCTTCGCAAATTTCCACCCGGCAACAGATACCCATTATTTATATCACAGGAAATTCTGATTTTGTAATAGATGAACGCCTTTTAGCAACTCAGCCGGTGGAAGTGTTGATTAAACCTGTCCATGATTTACAGTTATTTGAAATTATTAAACAAGCGCTGCCAAATTAATTTCTGTGAGTTTATTCTTGCTTGATTTGCTGAAAAGAATACCTAATCGTTAGAATTTTATTTTACAAATTATCTCAAAAATGAAACAAACAATGAACCACAAAATTTTAATCGTTGAAGATGAAGCCATTGTCACCATGGAAATGGAAATGAAACTGCAATCGCGTGGCTATAAAAATATTTATATTGCTCATAACGGTATAGACGCAATTAACCTTGCCAAACAAAATAGCTTCCATCTGATTTTAATGGACATAATTTTGCCCGGTGAAATAGACGGCATTGAAGCGATTGAACAAATTTCGGTTTTTGGGAAATGTCCGGTGATTTATATTACTGGTAATTCAGACGTTAAAAAAAATGCCCGGCTTTTGGAAACTAAACCTGCTGATGTATTAATTAAACCAGTTTCAGAATGGAAATTAATTGAAGCAATTGAGAAAACTATCGGTGAGGCAGAATGAACAAACAATTTTTATCGATTATTCATTTACAAAAACTCCAATAAGCGCTTTAACATTCATTACATCACGGCTACAAATACCTTGACTTCCCTCCATTTTTTGCTTATTATATTTAGTAGTAAATTCCAGAATCATTTTAAACGGCTTCAATTTAACTATGGTTTTAGATTTACGGTACAATTAA
Organism: Candidatus Zhuqueibacterota bacterium 4572_119; assembly: GCA_002084535.1. Lineage (GTDB taxonomy): Bacteria > Zhuqueibacterota > Zhuqueibacteria > Thermofontimicrobiales > Thermofontimicrobiaceae > NBLI01. The sequence continues at coordinate 968 of NBLI01000245.1, read as the reverse complement.
TTCAATTGGCTAATCAGATAAGCCTGATAATTTTAACTGTTTTAGTTACGCATGAAAAACTTTGATATTGTAAAACAGGTGAAATGTGAAAATACTGATCGTTGATGATGACAGGAGCAACATTGTCCTGCTCGAGACCTTGCTGAAAAGAAGCGGCTATGAAGTTAAGTCCAGCGACAATGGGAAAAACGCGCTTAAAAAACTTCAATCCCAAAGCTTTGACCTGATTATTTCAGACATCCTCATGCCGGTTATGGATGGGTTTCAATTGTGCCATAAATGTAAAGAGAATGAACGATTGAAAGACATTCCTTTCATTTTTTATTCTGCTACATATACGGACACAAAAGATGAAAAATTAGCGTTAGCAATCGGCGCGGAAAAATTCATTCGTAAACCAATAGACCCGGAAAAATTTCTGGAACAAATAAATATGATTTTTGAACGTGATGAAAACAACAAGCCCAAAAAACTCTTAGTGAAAAAGCATGATGATGTTTATAAATTATACAACGAGCAGTTGGTAACTAAATTAGAAAAAAAGATGCGTGACCTGGAACAGGAAATAATTACCAGAAAAAAAACAGAACAACAGCTAAGGGACAGTGAAGAAAAATATCGCATGTTATTCGAAGAAAGCCTGGACGGCATCAATCTTCAAACTATATCAACAAAGAACAAGCCTGGTAGATTTATAGAATTTAATGGTGTTTATTGTAAAATGCTGGGTTACACGCATGAAGAGTTAAAAGAACAAAAGAGCATGGACTCAGTGCCACATGAGAACATAAACGATGTTTTGGCGATCAAGGATAAACTCCTTCGAGAAAAAAAAGCTCTCTTTGAAACCACCCTAAAAAGAAAGGACAGCAGCAGAATCCCTGTTGAAATATACGCCCATTTAATTGACTATGAGGGGCAGCCCGCTGTTTTATCTATTGTCCGGGATATTACAAAACGCAAACAAA
>NBLI01000244.1 GCA_002084535.1 Candidatus Zhuqueibacterota bacterium 4572_119 | reverse complement strand
TAGTCCGGGATTGAATTTTGAGGTTTTTTTATCTTCTTTGGATACAACGTTGATCATGGTTAATAATAGAACAACTGTCGCGGTTGTACCACCTGATTCAGTTTTGGCGATTCAGAATCAGCTAAGTTTCCAAATAAAAGCGAGCGCTGAACCTCATCTGAGTCGTCTTGTTTTGAATTATCTTCTCGACAATGGTGAAGGCGGCAGCGATACATTGTTTGCCATGATTGGTGAGAGCGGTGTTTTGCTTGTGGACGATGATGACGGCGGTTATCACAATGTTGAAAAATATTACACAAATATTTTGGATCACCAGCAGGTTGATTATTTAAGATGGGACCACCATAATTTAGGTTCACCACCACGGGAAATGATAACACATTTTCCGCTGATTATTTGGTTCTGCGAATGGGCTTTTCCAAGCCTGACACCGGAAGACAGGAGCGCGCTGGAATATTATCTGGATAATGGAGGCAGTCTGTTTATTTCCGGGCAGGATATTGGTTGGGATTTGGCTGATCCAACCGGGATTGAGAACAGTCAATATTCTGAATCTTCGCTGCACTTTTATGAAAATTATTTGCGATCGATTTACATGAGTGATTTAAGCCTGTCTTCGCGAGTCTTCGGACAACCGGGGACAATTGGTCAGGAATTAGTTTTTGAAATTTATCAACCGGGAATTCCTGTGAATTTTCAATTCCCGGATTGGATCGAACCGGGAGAGGGTGCGTCTGGTTGTTTTCGGTATGAAAATGATAAGGGTGCTGGCGTGGAGTTTAAGGGGGATTCGAAAGTATTAAATTTGGGCTTTGGCTTCGAAGCAATGGACGGAAGCAGGTATGATGATCCGGCAAGAATTTCCAAAGTTAGATTAGAATTTATGCGACGCCTTTTAAACGAATATGGTCCCATCTCGCGTGAGCCAATCAAGGATAGGGAGTTTGCACCTGAACCGGTAATATTTCAGGCTAATATCTCACCGCTGGTTAAAAATATAAATCAAATTTCATTATTTTTTAAGACTGACAGTATGGAAGATTACCAGGAATCTTTGATGATTGATTATGGAAATAACGCATATCAAGTTGAAGTTGATTTTAATCAATACAGGGGAGATGTGTACTATTATTTTTCATTAATTACGCCCTATTATCAATTTAACTCACCGGCAGGCTCATCTGAAAATCCCTTTGTTTTTTCGATTGGGCAAGATTTGGTACCGCCTGTTATTTTGCATAATTCTTTGCGCGATATTATTAATCAAACCACAAACCGAAAAGCAGCCATTTATGTGGAAGATAATATGAAGGTTGATACGACATCTGTTATATTATTTTATTTTACAGGAACGATTAAAGACAGCGTTAAAATGGTATTAAGAAATGAAAACTGGTACGAAGCATTTATTCCACCGGTTTGCGCATTTGGGGATAGCCTGGTATATTATTTTTCCGCCAGGGACATAGCAAATCCGCCAAACCATGTAATATCAGAACAATACACGTATAAAGTTGGAAAAGAAGATTTTGAGCATGGGACAGGCTTTTGGATTGCTGATTCAAATTCCTGGAAACTTGACGATCTTGAATGTTACTCACCGGATTATTCAATTTCTACATTTCCGGGGCAGGCGTATCAAAATGGACAGAATGTTTCGCTATATTTAAGGAACGGGCTTAAACGAAATAAATTGCAGAATTGTTTTTTAGGATTCAGGACAAAATATTGGATTGAAAATAACAAAGATTTTGGTTATATTGAGGTAAGTTCCAATGGCGGTATAGATTGGCAAACCATCCATCCCCTTGTTACCGGTGAACAGGAAAACTGGATTCTCATGAACTGCGAACTGGATAGCTTTTATTCGGAAACAGACGACACGTTGTTGCTTCGTTTCAGGCTGCAAACAGATTCCAGCCAATCAAAACCAATGGCGGGATGGTTCATTGATAATATTGAGATTCAACAGGGAAGCCCGGTTGGGATCACTTTTAACGGACAAAACTTCTCAAAAATTGAAACTTTCAAAGTATTGCCAAATGTGCCCAATCCGTTTAACGCGACAACCAGAATTACATATTTTGTAGAGACTCCCGGAATAATAGCTATTGCACATTTTAAATCGGGAAATCGGTATCAAGCAATCCGGGGAGTACATTTTCCAATGGGACGGAAGGGATAGTCGGAAAAATTTATGCAGCTCAGGGATTTATTTTTCGCGGTTGAGAGAAAAGAATTTGACTCATTCTCAAAAAACAAGCTATTCCAACTCAATTAAACTGATTTATTTAAGATGAGACTTGTTTGGGTTTCGGTATTAAAAAGCAAATAATTTTATGCGGTCTTGGTTGTTTTGTAAAATTAAGGTTTCAATTCCGCCACAAAGTCCTAAAGCATCTACTAAACACGAAGAAAAAGACATGAGTCAAATTACAATAATTCGATGCAGTGAGTTTTTTATTGTAAAAAAGTTATTAAGCCTTGATTTTATAAAATAAAAAAGATATTTTTCTTTGAGAAACTTATTTTTTGAATAAGCAGATTCCAGTATCCACCAAAAAGCGGCGGAACTGGAATGACAAATTGTATTTTAGGCTAACAGCTAAAAGCTGTTTCAAGTTTCTTGATAGCTACGATAAAAAATGCAGATACAGGTGAGGTGAAAATGGCGCTGCCAAACTGGTACAGAAAATGCGTTGGATGCGGAAAAGAAAACCATAAAAAAGAAATGTTGAGAATAGCGAAAACCAAAACCGCTCAACCGCAAATCGATTTGAAGCAAACAAAACCTGGCAGGGGAGCTTATCTTTGTTATAATGCTGAATGCGCGAGTCTGGCTGAAATGAATATGGGGTTGGAAAAATCCCTTCGTTGCAAAATAGAAAATTCTATTTATAGAGAACTAATCAACCAGGTGAAAAAAAGTGAACATTGAAAAGGTAAAATCATTGCTGGGGATGGCTCAAAAAGGCAGGATGCTCGAAGTTGGGAAAATGGCAGTCAGTGTGCTAATAAAGAGAAAGCGTGCAGCCCTGGTAATTTTAGCAATGGACGCTTCTGAAAAATTGAAAAAAGAAATTGAATTTGACTGCCGAAGGAATAGTGTCCCGGTCTATATTTTTAGTGATAAAGATGGGCTTGGGAAATTGTGTGGCAGAGAGGTCGTGTCTGTTGTGGGGATCTCTGATAAAAATTTGGCAGCCGGAATTAAAAAGTGGCTTCTTTAGTATCAAAAAACTTTATAGCACACGGATGGTCCACCAAAAAGATGGCGGGCGTTTTGCGCGGATTAGTCGGATCAGGGCGTGGTTTAATTTGAATTAATCATGATATGATAGCTGCAAAAAATATAATAGTATAATTCGGAAAAGGATTCTTATTTGGAAGCAAAACAGAAGGCTGTACAGGTTACCGAGCTTTTAGAGGAAAAGTTTGGAATTCCTCCACGGGACAATGTAATGGATCCGTTGAGCGCGTTGATTCTGACCGTACTTTCTCAAAGCACCAACGATAAAAACAGGGATCACGCTTATCGGCGATTGCGGGAAAAATATCCTAATTGGGAAGAAGTGATGAATGGTGATGTGAATATCATCGCGGATGCCATTCGGCCCGGTGGTTTGGCAAATCAAAAAAGTGAGCGGATTAAGGCGATTCTTAAATGGATAAAGGATGAATATGGTAGCTTAAATCTGGACAGTTTATGCGACATGGACACTGATGCCATTATTGAAAAATTTACTCAATTGAAAGGAGTTGGTGTAAAAACCATCAGTGTGGTGATGATGTTTTCCTGCGGCATCGATATTTTTCCGGTGGACACTCATGTTCATCGCATTTGCCGGCGGCTGGGTTTTTTACCTGAAAAAGCCACTGCTGAAAAAACCTTTTGGGTAATGCGTCCGTTAGTTCCCAAAGGAAAGTCATATTCTTTGCACATGAATTTTCTGAAATTGGGAAGAACGATTTGTTTTGCCCGAAAGCCGAAATGTGAAATTTGTCCGGTCAGCGGAGTGTGCGAGTTTTATCTTCGGAAAAAAGATGATATAAATTCGGAGTAATAAGTTTAGGGGGATGGAATGTTGAAGTATTGGAGTAATGAGTCGAAAAAAAATATCTCTATCTTTCATTACTCCAACACTCCTTAAATTTTCCTTTGGATTCAACTTCCTCATCTAATTTTACAGGGGCCGATTCGTACCCGATTACTTTGCATAAATCCTGATGTCTCCCTTATAGCTTTCTATCTTTAATGTGTTTCCGCCACCGTTTACTTCATCCCGGTAGTGGTAATCTTTTTTTCCGCGTGGTTGATACGGAATTTCAAAATCGCTGCGAAAGCTAACCTTTCTACCAAAGTCCAGATCAATGTCAAATCCGGTTTTGTGTGGCAGCGTGATTTCAATGTCACCTTTGTAGGTATCGAAAGTTGAATGATCGGTCATTTTATCAAACCTGATTGTTGCTTCACCTTTATATGTTTCCAGGGCAATATCACCAGTGAAACTTCTAATTTCAACTGAACCTTTATAAGTTTCCAGGTCGATTGAAGAATGAAGATTAGAAATTTCAGTTTCGGATTTATAGTCTTTAATTTTCAAATCAGCTGTGCGGGGCATTTTTATGGTGTAATGAACAAGAGGCAAAGAACCGGTGTCCCCGGAAAATAATTTAAAAAATGAAGAAGACTTGTTTTTGATTTTTCTGTAGTCTGATTTAATTTTCAAAGAACTTCGGGAAAAGTCAAAATTGATTTCAGTGTATTTTACTTTTTTTTCTGAATGCTCATCCCTGTCGTCAGCCTCAATTTTAGCCTGTACATCAACTTTGTCTTTATTCCAGGTTTTTATTATAATGCTGCCTTTGTAAGTGTCAATAAAGACAAGACCGTCTGATTTTAAATCAAAAGTTTTGTGAATAGACCTGGAATACTGACTATATCCTGAAACGGAGAAAAGACAAATAAATACTAAAAGAATGATGAAATTTTTTTGTTTCATTTTGTCCTCCGGGATTTTGGTGGTTATAAAAATATTTAGTAAATTCATGTCTTCATTTAATATCGAAAATTTTACTTTTAAGTTTCAGTAATAAAATAACTAAAGTCAGTGTGGTGGTTATAAAAATATTTAGTAAATTCATGTCTTCATTTAATATCGAAAATTTTACTTTTAAGTTTCAGTAATAAAATAACTAAAGTCAGTGAGGAAAAAATAATTTCGACACTTTAGATCAGTAAAAACCAGTTTAATCGAAAAGGCTGAATGATGGAATGATTTTTGAACCAAACGATCAAAATTCAGGAGACGAATTATGTGGAAAAATATTTTGCCGGGAGTTTTGATTTTAATTTTTATTTACCTTCTGATCCCGGAGAAAAAAATTAGTCATGGGCCAGGAATTATCGCTGCTCAGGTTCCTCAACAGGTAAATCTTCAAAACCAAAAGTCATTTTTACATAATAATTTTTGGGTAACACCGTTGGCAAAATTTTCTGTCGAGGCGCGGGTACTCAGTAAAAATTGGCATCGGTTTAACCGCTATCGAAAGATTGTTCCTGTGGACCTGGCTTTGGGTTGGGGAAAAATGTCAGACGAATCAATTTTAAAAGAATTTAAAATCTATCAACGGGGAATGAAATATTATTGGTCTTCCAAGACTATGCCCATTCCCAGAAAGGAAATTATTTCACACAGCGCCAATATGCACATCATACCGGCGAATGAGCAAATTCGTAAAAAAATGAAAAAGATAAGGAGGGGGCATCATATCAAAATTAGGGGCTATTTGGTAAAAATTCGCGGGAAAAACGGGAAAAACTGGGGTAGCTCCATGACCAGAACTGATTGGGGCAATGGAGCTTGTGAGCTTGTTTGGGTGGAACACTTCGAAATACTTTAAATACCTGAATTATTCTGGTGCAAGTAAAAACATCAGGGATTTATTGATTAGTTTTTGCTTTTAATCTGATTTGAATTTTTTCACTGGACAGCTCCCGCAAAGCATCTTTACCAATCCATTTGGCATCCTTGCTATCCATTGCCAATAATTCCCTGGCGATAATAATAGCCTTTGAATTTAATGTTTGGTTACGCTTACCTATTTGCCGCAACGCCCAGTTTACGCCTTTCTTTACCATGTTTCGATCATCATCGGCTTTGGATTTAATTAAAGGGAAAAATAAGTCAAACTTTTCATCATCCGCTTCTTTATCGCTGACTGCCAGTCTTGCCATAAGCACGAAACCGGCTCTTTTGACAAACTCTTTTTTTTGTTCCGCGTATTCTGTTGCTTTCTGATAAGCGAACTCAGTTTTTTCAAACAGGTTCATACAACATTGGTCGCAAATTTCCCAGTAGTCAAAATCAAGCACCCATTCATCCATCTGTTGCTCTGTAAACTGGCTAACGTCCTCGATCATACTGGCTAAAATACGGGTTTCCCGGATGTCTTTTTCCCATAGGCGCAGCGCGAGTTCATGGTTTTTACCAATCTCCCTGGCAAGGTTTCTCAACTCAGGTATGCTTACTCCAAAGGTATGCTCTGGAGTTATGCCAAATTTTGCCATGCCTTTGATTGCTTCTGGATTTGACAAAGATTTCAATCTGGCTATAATGAGATCAATGTTCATCATTTTTCCCTTTATTATTGAGTCAACTCTAAAAAAATAAAAATTAGGTATTTTTCAATCAAAATAAAAACTGTTTATATTGAAGTTATAGCACCATAAATTATGAAAAATCTTAAAATACCTGGTTTTAGAATGGACTCATTATTGATACTCAAAACTAATACAAT
>NBLI01000031.1 GCA_002084535.1 Candidatus Zhuqueibacterota bacterium 4572_119 | reverse complement strand
GAATATGAATCCAATTACAATGTTTACTGGGCAAAGAACAGCAGCACATTGCGGAGCTGGGAAATTGTCGAGGAATTTCAGGTCTATTTTAAAAACAAGTTCAATCTTGCTACAAATTTTGTACGGGAATATCAATTGTTTGAAAAAGGATTTCATAATTATGATGTGGAACTGAAGTTGGGCTATAACACTGAAGAGTGGTCTTCCACGAAATTGGAACTTGATTTTGGGCGTAATTATGACCGCGATTACTGGATGATCATCGGTTCAAAAAATATGAAGGTTAGCGACGAGTTTTCCGTGGAATACGAAATCCGCAAGCTGGAATTTAATCCTGACCCGGAAGCTGAAGGTACGTGGCTTAATATCGCGACACTGAATTACCAGTTTACACCGGATTTATTTATCAGGTTATTTACTCAACACCGTTCCGCCACGGACAGGTTTTACATCTATGGTCTTTTTGGCTGGCGTTTCAAGCTGCCCAATAGCGCGATTTATTTCGTTTATACCCGGGACGATTTTGACAGACCCGGGTTGACCAGGGAGCAAAATGAGATATTTTTTCTTAAGTTGGCTTATGATTTTAGTCTTTAGAGATTCTGGAAAATTTTGTACCTGATGTGACAAAGTACGGCTGATAAAAAAATGCGTGGCATTTGACAAGGCTCAATTGTACGGATTGGCTTGTTATAGATATTCAACAGTTCCTGCCATTTCATTTTGATCCATTAATTCGTATATCAGCAATAAAGATTTAATGATTTGCCCAATTGTTCTGTTGCCTTGTGAGCAATAAGCTATACCTGAGTGATTAATTCCATTTTGATGCAATCGAAGAAAATCACTACCATGAGTTACAAAAACTCTTTTGTTTTTTGCCGCATAATTTAGTTGTTCAGAATCTTTTGTCTGAATTTAATTGGAATCTTGAGTCGTACTTACATCAATTCCGCGCTTTCTTAATCCGTGAGCCACAGCCAAAGGTACGTTTCCATCAAGATGGAAGCGAACTTTATCAGGCATAAGTTTTTTGCAATTTGTTTTTCAATTTAGAAGGGTATTGTTTAATAAAGGAGTCAGAAAATTTATGTTCGTCAGTAATATCTTTATCAATAATTTTTTTATTATCATGATAGTATGCCAAAGCAGCATATACATCTGAAAAAGTCAACATTGGATATTGAAGGATTATTTCATCAACGGAAAGACCAAGTTTTTCATGAAATATGACAATGTCCTGGACTCGGATGCGGTGCCCTGAAATGTGAGGTTTGCCTCCACAAACACCCTGCGAAATTATGATATGATTGCGTTCCATAATAGAGTTACTCCCTAAATTCAAAACTTAATAAGATTGAATATTAATATTATAGCCAATTTTTAATTGAAAGTCAATTAAAGATTAAAGTGAAAGGAAGTTTTAGTAAATGCCCGTAAAATGGATGACAACGCAAAAATCTCTCAAACTGCTCAAAAAAGACACGTGCCGGGCACTTCTAAAGTGCCTGGCACGTCAAAATCCAGCATAAAAAAAATATATCCATGGAGATCAGAAGTGGGAAGACGCAAAACGAAATTTCAAAAAGACTGTTACTATCACATATACAATAGGGGAATCAATAAAGAGCAGATATTTAAAAGTGATGAAAATTATCTTTTCCTGCTAAGAAAATTGAAAAAATATTCTCTTCAAAATAATATTAGTGTTGTTGCATATTGTCTCATGCCTAATCATTATCATTTTCTTATGAGGCAGAATAGTGAAGTTCCAATATCTGAATGTATTCAAGCAGTTTTTAATAGTTATAGCAAGGCTTTTAACAAAATGTATGATCGGACGGGAACATTATTTGAAGGAAAATTTAAAAGTATCCTGGTAGCATCTAACGAGTATCTAATATATTTGTGCAGATATATACATAGAAATCCCATTGATGGTGAAAATCCATTGGTTAAGAATATTTCTGATTGGAGATACTCGAATTATCAGGAGTGGGTCGGTGAGCGGAATGGGCGTTTAGTTGATGTCGAATTTATAAAGAACTATTTTGAAAAAGCTGAAGAATATGAAGAGTTCGTCCTTGATTATATTCCTCCTAAAGATTTATTGAAAAAAATAAGCTGTTATACAATGGATTAACTTGAAAGGACGTGCCAGGCACTTTTTAAGTGCCTGGCACGTTTTCAGCTATGCCCGTAAAATGGATGACAACGCAAAAATCTCTCAAACTGCTCAAAAAAGAAAAATACGGAAGACTGGCAACGTGCGGCAAGGATTTGCAGCCGTATATCACACCTGTTAATTTTATTTTAATGGATGGAAGAATCTATTTTCACTGTGGATTTGAAGGACAGAAAATAGACAACCTGAATTATAATTCAAAGGTTTGTTTTGAGGTCAGCCGGTTGGGAAAACTGTATCCGGCGCCACACGCGAAAAATTTTTCCAACCGGTTTTGGAGTGTGCTGGTTTTTGGAAAAGCCAGGCAGGTCAAAGATGAAAAATTGAAGTTACATATTTTGAACGAGATTATGGAAAAGTACGCGACAGGACATGATTATGCCGGCTTAACATTGGAAGATACAAAAACGGTAAATATTGTGGAAATTACGATTGAAAAAATAACTGGCAAGGTGAGTATTGACCCTCCAAAATAATTGATTGACAATTGAGAATCAAGTAATAATTTTCAATTAAAACAATAAGAGCAAATAATGAAAATTCTGATAGTGGAACCATATTTTACCGGGTCCCATGCTTCATGGGCAAAAGGTTACCAAAAACACAGCCGCCATGATATTGAAATTTTAAGCCTGCCCGGACAATTTTGGAAATGGCGCATGCACGGCGGCGCGATAACAATGGCTGATAAATTTTTAGGAAGTAATGTAAGCCCGGATTTGATACTTGCTACGGACATGCTTGATCTGACAACATTTCTGGCATTAACCCGCGATAAAACATACGGGATTCCCTCAGCAATTTATTTTCACGAGAACCAGCTTTGTTATCCCTGGTCGCCCGAGGACCGCGATGTTCAGCAAAATCGCGATAAACATTATGGGTTCATTAATTACACGTCGGCGCTTTGCGCGGATGCTGTTTTTTTTAATACCGGGTTTCAAAGGGATTCTTTATTGACCGAATTGACTCGAATGCTGAAACATTTTCCTGATTTTCGGGGGATGAAAAACATTCACAAAATTAAAGCAAAAAGTCAGGTGCTGCACCTGGGATTGGATTTGAAGCGGTTTGATCAATATAAACTGGAAAAGAGAAATGAACTACCTTTAATTCTCTGGAATCACCGCTGGGAATTCGATAAAAATCCAGCCGATTTTTTTAACGCGTTGTATGTGATGGCAGACAAAGGGCTTGATTTTGAAGTCGCTGTTTTGGGTGAAAACTTTAGCAATAATCCCGCTGAATTTGATGAAGCGCGAAAAAAATTGGGTAAACGAATTGTTCATTTTGGATACGCGGATTCATTTGAGGAATATGCCCGCTGGCTCTGGAAAGCGGATATAGTCCCGGTTACTTCCAACCAGGATTTTTTTGGCGCCAGCGCGGTCGAAGCAGTTTATTGTGGTTGCTACCCGCTTTTGCCAAACCGGCTGGCGTTTCCCGAGGTTATGCGGTATGAAAATAACCCTGCTTACTTTTATGATAGCTTTGAACAATTGGTTGGAAAACTGGAAGTGATGCTGGGTGAGAAAAAATATTTGGACCGGGAGAATTTAAGTTTGGCGGTTGAAAAATATTCATGGGAGAAAATGATCATACAGTATGACAAAATTTTTGAAGAAGTTGTTACTTTTAAAACTCGATAAATGATTTATAATCTTTGTCCTGGATAAACCGGAATAAATTTTCATTCAATATTGTTTTGACCATTATAGTCTGTTTTTAAATCTTCAAGGAACAGGTAAAGAAAAATGGAGAGCCTTGCTGTAAATTAATCTGAAAATTTGAATGACGCTCAATAAAAATTTATTTATTTTTAATCCATACCTTTACCTTAAAAATTTTTCGCAGGCTCAATCCTTACCTTTTGTGCCAAATAAAAGGTTATCAATTTTTCGATTATTAGCAAATTTGTTATTGACATAATTGTTTTTCACACTTTTTCTTTCCTTAAAACTGTAAAAGATAAAAAAAAACTTGACTTAAACCAATTTTTCAATTATATTTTGGGGTTTATAATTTAACTACTAAAAATTATTTCAAGGAGAAAGAGGATGAGAAAAGTTTATTCAACACTGACAATTGGTCTGCTGGTTCTGATGGTTGGATTATTGTTTTTTGGCTGCCGGTCTAAAGAGGTTGAATCTGCGCTAATTTATATTAATCAACAAAATGATTGGGATAAGGCGATGGAGCAATTGCATCTGGCGGTCCAGGTGAATCCGGCTGATGTTGAAGCTCATGTTTTATTGGGAAAAGGGTACGGACACTTTGGTGATTATGAAAAGATGGTAGAAGAGTTTGCTTCTGCTGAAAAATTGATGGCAGGAGCACCCAATGCAAAATTTCAGAACGAGATTAATTTTCTTAAAGACAAATATTGGAGAATGAGCTTTAATAAAGGTGTGCAAAAAGTAAAAGAAGAGAATATGCCTGAAGCGATAAAATTCTTCAGTAGTTGTGTCTTAATAGATGCTGAACGACCTGAAGCCTATAAAAACCTGGCTTTCGCGAATGTTCAGACAGAAAAGCTGGATGAGGCAATTAAAAATTATAATGCTGTTTTAGGTATCAATCCCAAAGATACTGAAGCATTGTCCTCTTTGGCTAATCTTTACATTAGTACAGAAGAATATGAAAAGTGTATTGAAACCTGTGATAAAATTTTGGTTATTGAACCTGAAAATGTCAGTGCTATTGCCCAAAAAGCGATGTCTTATGATTTTCTCGGCGACTCTGAAAAAGCGTTTCAGGCATACGAAGCAGCAATCGCCAGTGATCCGGAAAATAAAGATTTGATTTTTAATCTGGGTCGGTTGTATTATCAGAAAAATGATTATGAAAACGCGATTGCCAGGTTTGAGCAAGTATTGGTGTTTGCGCCTGATGATTACGAAGCAAATATTAACATCGGTAACGCTTACTTACTGCAAGCAGAGACTATGATCAAAAAATATCGCGACATGGATGAAAAGCAACTGGTAAAGGCGCAGGATGAATTTAATGCAGATAACGAAAAAGCAAAAGAATTTTATAAAAAGGCAGTTCCCTATTTGGAAAAAGCTATCGTTTTGGCGCCTGATAAATCAATGGGATGGTACAATTTAGGCGTTGCTTACGTTCAAGCTGGAGAATCTTCAAAAGGCGAACAGTGCTTTAAAATTTCCGATGAAGTCAAAGAAGGCAATTATATGAAATCAAGTGATTTTATAGATGAACACCTGTCACATTTGAAATAGGATGATATAGTTTTATAATAGCAAATCAGCCCTCTGCTTTTTTGTCTAAGTCAGAGGGCTTTTTTATGAAATGTTGTTAAACTATGATTGAATGATCGGTAAAATTTCAACAAAAAGCTTTCAGTTTTCCTTTGTCATTATCTTCATAAAAAATGGACATTTTTTATGAAGCCCAAAATAATGAGCACAATCTATATACTTTTTCAGTTATCAATAGATGAAAATACAAAAAATTAACTGTGCCATGCCTTGAATGTCCCGATAAATTGAGCGCTGCTAAATTTCAGAAAATTAGCTTGACTTTTTTTTGATTTTGTTTTAAATTTCATGACCTTTTTTTAAAAAAGGTTAGTATAATAAATGAATAAAAAGTTTGGGTAAACAATTAAAACTGTACAAAGTTTACACAACATGAAAAATTTTTTAATTACATGAATATTGATTTAAGGAAAAAAGTTGCAGGAAAATGAACTCAAAAAGTTAATAACTGAACACGGCAAAATTCCCCAACATGTCGCTATTATCATGGATGGTAACGGACGATGGGCAAAAGCACGCGGACTGACAAGGCTTAAAGGGCATGAAGAAGGGATAAAATCTGTGAGGGCTGTGGTCGAGGCATGCGGTGAATTGGGTATAAATGTATTGACATTATACACTTTTTCCAAAGAAAATTGGCGCCGCCCGAAGAATGAAATCAGCGGTCTCTGGCGGCTATTAATTCAAACTGTTAAACGTGAAGTACCTGATTTGAAGAAGAATAATGTCAGGTTGAAAATGATAGGAGTCCTGGAAGATTTACCGCTTTCGGCAAGGGAGGGAGTTAAATACGCGATTAACGAATTAAAGAATAATACAGGGTTAATCGTAAACCTGGCATTGAGCTACGGCAGCCGTTTTGAAATACTGCAAGCGGTACAGCAAATTGCCAGGAGAGTCGCTGCCGGTGAGATTTCTCCCGAAAATATCGATGAAGGCATGATAGCAAGTGGATTATACACGAAGGATTTGCCAGACCCTGATCTTGTAATCCGAACCAGCGGAGAAAAGCGAATCAGCAATTTTTTATTGTGGCAAATCGCTTATTCGGAAATATATGTAACCGACGTTTTGTGGCCCGATTTCAGGAAAGAAGAATTTTTTTCAGCGATACACTCCTTTCAGCAACGGGAACGCAGGTATGGAATGGTAAGTGAACAGTTAGATGATGACTAACTTTAGCGTTTTTGAGGACTTTATTCGTACAACTATTATGACTCAAATTCCGTCTAAATAATATACAGCCATTTTTATGATGACCGAATTTTGTTTGAAAGAAATTTTAGCAGCGTAAATATGACGCGCTTTCGTTTTGTTAATATTTAAATATGTTGAGAGCAGTTTAAGAATGGTGATTCGAACAAAAGAATCGCCATTTGTTATTTACAGAGATAACCGCCATAATTTTTGACTGGCGGGATTCGCGTAAATGACCAGTTGAATTGAAAGTTTTTCCCGAATATATGGAACAGCATGTCGCTGATCTGATTATGTAGTAATATTTAAAAAAATGCTATTTTACAAATAAATTATGAAAACAAGAAGATGGATTATTGTTATCGCTCTGTTTTTTGGATTCTCGGTACTCGTGTTGTATCACGGCTGGAATCTGATTCAGGCAAATGACAAAATTAAGAATTATTTAGTTGCCTCATTAAAACCTGTCCTGGGCGAAAAATTTTCAATTAAAAGCCTGGATGTGTCCATTGGCGCAATCCATCTCAAAGGAGTTGAATTATTTTTTGAGGATCAATATTATCAGCTTCAAATTGAAGATGTTCGATTCGGATTTAATTTTTTCAATTTAATAAAAAGCGGTTTCCGTCCCCAGAAAATTCCTCAGGATGTCATTTTTGTAAAGCCTCATTTAATTACTCACGCAATTAAAAAGAAAGATGTGCCGGCAGCTCTCATTGACAGCACCTTGCTTGATTTTGATACCAATAAATATTTTAAAAAAATGGAAGATTTCGGTTTTATTAAAAGAATAACCATTTCCAGAGGAAAAATCAGTTACATCGATTCCAGTAAAAAAACGATTTTACTGGGGAATGATATTAACGGCTGGCTCAGTACCACAGACCTGGAACACGCTACTGCAAGGCTGGTCGGCAAGGTATTTAAGTCGAAAAATTTTAATCTTAGTATGTCAGGCAAAATTAATTTAAACCAGGGAAAACTTGACACGCTAAATGTGAAATTGAAAAATTATAAACTAAAGCGTGAAGATGCTTTCTTTTTACCCGAGTATTATGATATCAGAGCCGGAATTGTTGATGGAGCAATATTGCTGAAACAAAGAAAAGACAATCTACCTGGATTTGAAATTGGTGGACACGTTTCGGTTAGGGATGGAATTGTTCGATTACTGGACAAAAACCTGTTTTTTGAAAAAATAAATATCGACGCTGATGTCGAGGATTGGAACCTGAAAGTCAAAAACGCAAGTACGGTATTTAACGGTTCACAGGTAAATATCACGGGTAAAATTAATAATATGCTTGATCCCAGATTGGCTTTAACGCTGGAATCTTCTTCTTTTGATGCCAGGGCTTTTATAAATAATATTTCGCCCGGAGCAAAAACATGGATTAGCGGGACGTCTTCGTTTAATTTTGAGGTGACCAATACTTTTGAGAAACCCGAAATTTCCGGTGAGCTGGAAAGTCCCTCTTTAACTTTTAATGATTTTTATTTTAAAAATACCAGGATAAAGCTGAGCTACAGTGACTCTCTCCTGCGGGTGGAATCCGTTCAAACAAAATTACCAGGATTGACATTATTATCAAGCAGTGAAATTGATTTTGCAAAAAACAGGCAAAACGTAAAATATTCAGTTGATGTTGCTGGAAATTTATTTGAGAAATATATTCCCGTTCCAATAAAGACATTGAAGAATAGTCAGGCATATTTACGTATTAGCGGAACCGGTCGATTTGACTTAATAAAAGGCGACATCGATTTGGTTGTGAAAAACCAGAGCAATACTGATACAACCTTTTTATTTTCTGGTGATCTGCGTTTCCTGAATGAAAAATTACATTTGAACATCAACGCTTTATCACATCACTTTCAAAGTAAAAGTGAGTTTGATTTTTCCAAAAAAAAGAAAAAACATTTTACTTTATCAGGTCTCCACAACCTTATCAAAGAATTGCCGGAATTTAAAAACTATGAAAAATATTTCAGTTTAAAAGATTCCAGAATTCAAATTGATTTGGAAAAAAACAAAATGACTGTTTCCTCATTTTTAGATTGGAATAGAGAAAGTGAACTAACACGTACCGCGGATTTGAATTTTACTGTAAATTTAAAAAATAAGCAAAGAAGAATCCGGGGAGGAATGAATGTTTTTAGTGGTGATAAAGATTTCAAATTCAATTTTGATTTAAACCAGCAGGAAGAAATAATTGAATTTAAAAAATTGAATATAGATGGTATGCTGCTGACCGAGGGAACTTTGCAGCTTGGTAAAAATAAATCGATCCAGGCGAATGTTATTTTCCCGAATGCTCCGCTGCAGGATATGGCGAAGCTTTTATACCGGAGTCCTGAAGCTGTTCAAGAAGGCGAACTGTACGGCACTGTTGGGTTGATGGGTTCCTTAGATAATCTTGAAATCACCGGTGAACTGGAGTTGAGCGATGTTGTTTTAAACAGTATCGGCAATTATGACGGAAAAATATCATTTGAATTGCTGGATAAGATTTTTGCAATTGAAGAATTTCAGGTGAAAAAAAATAAAGAAATCATTTTTCAAACCATTGGGAGTTACGGTTTAAAAACAAACGAAATTGATTTTGACATCCATAGTGATAATGTCGATATGAGTTCACTATTTGTAAGTTTTTTTAATGAACCGGGATTGCTTTCCGGTACCAGTTCAGCGGATTTACGGTTTCATGGCACAATTGATGAGCCATGTTTGTGCGGTAAGATAACTGTCAGGGATGGCAAATTAAGTAAATTTTCTTTTGATAGCATGACGCTTGAGTTAGATGAAAATTATCCCTTTATTAGCCAGGATAGTGCGGCGGTTGGTGATACCCTTGGGAATGCCGGACTCAGGATGAAACAAATTCAAATTGTTAGAAACAATCAGTTTAAAATTCAGGGGAAAGGTTTTATCCCTTTTTCAAAAGAAAAGGAAATGGACATCGAAATGAGTGGGGATGGAAATATTCTTTCCATCTTGCCTGAATTAACTACTTTTTTTAAAGAGACCAGAAGCTCCGGTAATTGGTTCGTCCGTATGCGCGGTTCACCCGGCAATGTTAGTGTTTCTGATTGCCAGGTTGATTTGACTGACGGGTATTTACGTCTGGCAAATGTTGCCCCGGAAATTAAAAATATTGAACTTTCAATAAATTTGGAAGATGATGGTTTTTTAAACATAGAATTTTTATCGGGTAAAATCCAAAAGGAATCCCGCTGCACATACCGGGATTAATGGAAAAGAAAGAGTTTGGAAATATGATATTCAGAGGAAAGAATAATGACGAGGAATTTTATTTTTCAGGTCCGGTTGAAAAACCTCATTTGCGTGGGACCTTGGAATTGCAGAATGCAGACATTACATTTCCGTTTATTGTAAACAAAAACAAGAAAAAAACCCGTAAGAGTGAAATTATCATAGAGATTCTAAAAAGTATTGAGTGGGATGTAAGAACCGTTGTTGGAAAAGATGCTCATTATAAAAGACAAATACCCAGCGGGTTGGACAATGTGTATGTGGATTTGATTCTTGATGCTGGTGTTGGCGGGCTGAATTTTAATGGTGTGCTGGCGGAAAATACCTTTGGCGTAACCGGTCTGCTGGAATCATCACGCGGCAATGTTGAATATTTAAATCTCAATTTTCAGGTGGTAAAAGTTGGCGCTGAATTTGATATGGAAGCAAATGGCGAATCTGAGGTGAGTTTCGATAAACGAACACTTTTGCCTATTATCTATGGCGAAGCCAGAACGACGGTAACAGATTCGACCGGTTTTCCTTATTATATTTATTTAACTATGCTCACGAAAGATCGGGAAACCGGTCAGGCGCAAAAGCGAGGTAGATTGGGTGATGTGATGTTTCAGCTTTCATCTGAAAATTCACAATTGGGTGACAGCGAAGGAGATATCCTTGCTTCGCTGGGATATTCGGCTTCCAATTTGAAAGGAATGGCTGCCGACCTCATTGGAATCAGCGCTGATAATATGGTGTTTCGTCCGTTGTTCCGCCCTTTTGAAAGACAATTGGAACAAAGGTTGGGATTGGATATGGTGCGGTTTAGTTCACGGTTTACGAGGAACCTGATTGAAATGAATGTTAATGAAGAGCGGAATTATATGTTCGACTCTAAACTATTCCTGCTTCGAAGCACAAAGGTAATGGTGGGGAAATATCTTGCAGATCAGTTGTTCCTGATGTACTCTGGTCAATTGGAAGCTGGAATGGATTACCGGTATCAGCACGAAGGCTTTGGGTTAAGCCACAAATTCGGATTGGAATACCGGATAAATCCAAGTTTGTTGCTGCAAATGGAATATGACTATAATAGTTTATTATTAATGAAACGGGAAGACAAACGGGTCTTGTTGAGGCACTCCTTCCCTTTTTAAGGGGCTTGTCAAAATGAATCGCTAAATTGAACTTTTGAGGGTTTCTATAGTTAATTATCTCAAAATAGTGGGACTAAATTTTAACCATTGAGTTGTTGTGATTGTATTGGCAGCTAAACCAAAAGGAGCGCAAAGTTAACGCAAACCAATCATTGGGCATTCTTTTGTTGATCATTGTGGCAAAAATCAATTGTAACTCATTTTTACTTACAGTTTCAGTTTTTTACTTTTTAAATTTAGCACAAGAAAAATAGGCTAAAAATTATAGAAAATTAGGTTTAACTTATTTTTTCCTTTACAATTAGATAAAAATTTCTTATTTTTCAGATTATTATGATGGAGGAGAATGATGTTTTTGGGTAGTCAAAATAAACTCATCGTTATTTCATTAATCTTTTTTTTAATGTTGTTAACGATACCGCAGATGATTTTCGCGCAACGAACTTCGACGAAGCTTTTGGGAATTACAGTTGAGGGTAATAAAACAGCTGACGCGACAATTATCCAAATCAATTCCGGCTTAACTCCCGGTAAAGAAATTAATAGTGACGATATCCAAAAAGCGATCAAGAACCTCTGGAGTTTGCATTTGTTTTCCGACATTGATATTATCCTTGATAAAGAAGTTGTTGGCGGTGCATATTTAACAATCAGGGTAAAGGAATTTCCCCGGCTTGAAAAAATTGAGCTGCTTGGTAATAAGAAAATTAAAAAAGATGATATTGACAAAGAACTGGATTTTTATCGTGGACAGGTTTTGTCTTCATACCAGATAAACAAATCAGTCAGGAAGATAAAAAAGTTATACCACGAGAAAGGCTATCTTTTAGTTCAAGTTACGCCGGAAACCTTTGATTCTGAAAAAGAAGGAAAAGTTATTCTTCGTTTAAAAATCAAAGAAGGAAACAAAGTTCAAATTAAAGAAATTAATTTTTTTGGAAACACCAATTTTACCGATGGCAAGCTACGCAAGCAGATGAAAGAAACAAAGGAAGATCGTTGGTGGCGCGGCGCTGATTTTAAAAAAGATAAATACAAAGAAGATCTTGATTTGATTGTCCAGTTTTACAGGAACGAGGGATTCCGGGACGCGGAAGTCGTAAAAGATTCTGTCTATTACGATGATAAAATGAAAGATTTGTTCATTGATATTACCGTTCTTGAAGGAGAACGATATTATATTGGGGATATTACCTGGGAAGGCAATGAACTATTTCCGGAAGAGCGCCTGGCATCATTGTTAGGTTTTGAAGCGGGTGACGCCTATAATTTTGAAAAAATTCAAAAAGCAATCGCGGAACGGTTAGGATCGCTTTATTATGATACTGGATACATTTATTCCAGGGTTGACCCAAAAGAAAAACCGGTGGCAAAAGATACTGTGAACATCCATTTTGTTATAACCGAAGGGGACCCGGTTAAAGTTAATCTTGTTCATATAGGCGGAAATACAAAAACCAAAGAAAAAGTGATCCGCCGTGAATTGCGGATCGCGCCTGGTGAGGTTTTTAGCAAAGCAGCGCTGGAAAGAAGTCAACGAGAAGTCTGGGTTTTGAACTATTTCTCAGATGTGAAAATTGATTATTGGCCTGTGGATGATGATAAAATTGATCTGAAATTTACAGTGGAAGAAAAATCGACGGACATGGCAAATATGTCAGCCGGCTGGAGCGAAAGGGACAAAGTGATCGGCAGCATTGGTGTGGCAATGAACAACCTGTTCGGAAATGGACAGCGATTAAGTTTTGACTGGAATTTTGGACGGTATTACCGCTCTTTTCAAATCAGTTTCACAGAACCCTGGTTGATGGACACACCAACTTTAGCTGGATTTAGTTTTTATGACACAAACCGCGACAGCCGCTGGATTGGTTACCGGCAGAGAAGTTCGGGCGGATCGATTCGTCTGGGACGCCGCTTCCGTTGGCCCGATAATTATTTCCGGGGCGACTGGATTTATCGTATTGACCGTACCGAATTGTGGGACTTTGTGGACAGCATCGTAGCCGCGAATCCCAATAATATCGTGAACGAAGATTGGCCTTTAATATCCAGCAGTATTACCCAGATCATCAGCCGTAACAGCCTGAACCGCCCTGAATTTCCTACAGAGGGTTCGGAAGTTTCTTTGTCAATGGAGTATGCTGGTGGGATAATGGGAGGTAATGTCGGGTTTTACAAATATATTATGTCAGCCAGTTGGTTTACGCCGGCAATATGGAAGTTCGTGCTTTACAATCACGCTACCGCGGGATTTATAAATGGCTGGACTAAAGACTCAAAAATTCCCTATCTGGAATACTTTTTTCTTGGCGGTGAGGGACTATCACGTTCGACACCATTACGTGGATATGACGATCCACTTGCAGGTTACGCCACATCAGCCGGTGGAAGGGTGATGCTGAAATATACCACTGAAATCAGGTTCCCAATCATCCCGAATCCGACAATGTTTGGATTGATTTTCGCGGAAGCCGGGAATACCTGGATGAATGTTACTGATACTGATCCTTTCAGCCTGAGACGTTCATTGGGAGTCGGGGCGCGGATATTCATGCCAATGATCGGCATTATCGGATTTGATTATGGAGTCCATTCTAAAAACCAGGTATTTTAATATTTTTCATAAATTATGGTGCTATAACTTCAATATAAACAGTTTTTGTTTTGATTGGAAAATACCTAATTTTTACCTTTTTAGAGTTGACTCATAAAATATTTAAACAAAAATAGTAAATATTGTACAGTAAAATTTTTCTTAATGGAGGGAAAAATGGGTTTTAAAAAATTAGCAAAAATCATGTTAGTTCTGTCTGTTATCCTTTTGATTGCCGCTCCCGGATTTGCGCAGAAATTAAAAGTCGGCTATGTTCATTCTCAAAAGATATTAGCAACATATAAAGACGCATTGGATGTGCAAAGGAAAATAGATGATATTGACCGCCAATATCAGGCTGAAGGACGTGATATGCAAGAGAATTTGAGAAAGCTTCAGGAACAATATGAATCTCAAAGTCTGTTGCTCAGCGATACCAAAAAGAAGGAAAAAGAACAGGAAATTCAAAATTTAGCCATGAGGTTGCAGCAATTTCAGCAGGAAAAATATAATCCGCAAACCGGAGAGATTTATAAAAAGCAGGCGGAACTTTTGCAGCCAGTCCTGGACAAGATTAATAGTGTAATTAAAGATTTCGGCGATAAAGAAGGCTATGATCTTATTCTGGATACAGCATCAGGTAATATTCTTCATGTCAGTAAAAATGTGGATGATTTAACTGAACGGGTTTTGGAAGAGCTGAATAAAGGTTCCACCATCAAATAAAACTTGTATTTAAGAGTCCATTCTAAAAACCAGGTATTTTAAGATTTTTCATAAATTATGGTGCTATAACTTCAATATAAACAGTTTTTGTTTTGATTGGAAAATACCTAATTTTTA
>NBLI01000243.1 GCA_002084535.1 Candidatus Zhuqueibacterota bacterium 4572_119 | reverse complement strand
GCTGGTGTTTTGGAGCAAAACTACGAACGAAAGATTTTTTTGCTAAATGAGATTTATCAGACTTACATTCGAAAAGATATTAACCAGTTATTTACCATCGAAAATGTGACGGCTTTTAACAAACTGATACGTTTGCTTGGACAACAAATTGGTCAATTGGTCAACCTGAAAGAATTGGCGACAAGTACAACCGCAAGTTGGCGGACTATTGAAAATTATTTATTCATTCTTGAAAACACTTTTATTGTCAAACGGGTGTCACCTTATTTTACAAACAAAAGAAAAGAAGTGGTAAAAATGCCAAAACTATTTTTTCATGATTCCGGATTACGAAATCAATTGGTCAAAAATATCAATTCAATAGCTTTTCGAAATGATGCCGGATCGCTGGTGGAAAATTTTGTGTTTCAACAATTGCGCGGGAATTTGTTTGTAAACGAGCAGGTTAAATTCTGGCGTACGCAAAATAAAAATGAAGTGGATTTTATTTTAGAATCAGAAGACATTGTTCCCATCGAAGTGAAATATAAAGCTTTTCGATCACCGCAAATCCCGCAGGGAATCCGATTTTTCATTGAACAATATCATTGTAAATCCGCTTTTGTTGTTACAAAAAATTATTTGGGAGAGATAAAAAAGCATGGCTGCCGTATTGTATTTTTACCTGCTTATTTATTTTATGTAAGTCGATAGACATCTGTTTATGGATTATCAGGCTGATTTGTACTCCAATAAGACCAACCGGCAATCCAGGTGATAATAATTTGGCAGAGTTTGAAATGTATCATGGAATAACATATTGTTAATATTGATTTTTATATCTGACCAAATTTTAAAAGAATAATAGCAAACCTCCCGAAGAAAAATCTCCCCGGGAGGTTTTTTTTATTTCATTTTTTCAATTTATAAAAATTTTTCACTTTGGCGATGATTTGCGGGTCTGTCATTTTATCAGCTGGTTCAACTGCAAGCACGCGTTCGGAGAGGTTAACTGATTTTTTTACCTCCAGGTTCAACTCTTTTTTCGCGTTTCCGGGACCAAACAGGTAGATATTTTTCGCGGTAGAAATTTGAGAAATAATGTCATCATAAAACTCTTTGATTTTATGTTGGCGGCGAATTTTTGATTTTTCCTGTGACACACCGCCTTTACCGTAAGGGGTTTTAGTTCGTCCACCTCCTGTGGATTTTGTCAGGGGTTCAATATCAGATTCAATTGTTTTTGTGACTGCTTCCCCATCCGGGCTGACATAAACGATAAATGCCTTGCCATGATCCACCCAAAGACCAATATTTTGGTTCATGCAACTCCTCCTTTCAAAGTAAGAAATTCGAGTCAAACACAGGATTCTCAAGATTAACTGGATTTAAAGTAGATTGATTTTGCAAGTTATTCAAATTTTGTAATTATGTTACTCAATTTAATCCTGTAAATCCTGAATATCCTGTTATCCCCGAATAAAAAGAATCGGGATCTACGACCTGTCAAAAAAAATATTTGTTAATACCCTGTGATCGGTTACCTTTGTTAATCAATGGACTTTATAAAAAAGTATAAAGAAAGAATAATACATCCCTGGAAAGCAGCGAGACTAATATTAGTGTAGTTGTCATACCTGATGGCAGAGTCGTAGTAAGAATTCATTTTATTTAGTGAGCCGGAAGACAAATATTTTTGATAATTCTCATCAGCTTGACTTTTAAGATAAAAGGACGCCATTCCGGTTAGAATCGAAGCAGCCCACAAAGTGTAGGTTGCTTTTCGATAGCGGGATTTTATTGTTTGGCGGTGCTTTTCCTTGAGTTTATTTATATTAAAAATTTCGTCATCTTTCTCAAGAACAATATTGAGATAGCCCATTTGAAATTGATTAAAATCGACATGGAGATCTTTGAAGCCTTCTTTTTTGATAAGCATATCTGAATGAAACAATTCCTGATCAAACAGCGTGAGAGGTGATTTACCGGCTAACTGGTTGTTGATATAGATTTCAGCACCATACGGTTTTGTCCGGATGCTGAAACCGGACGAAAAATCAGGGCTTACGACCAACGTATCAAACGGAAAGATTTCTATCTCCTTCTCATAATCAAAATGCCCCCACAAATAGCGAAGTGGATTGTTCACGGAAAGTACGTATTTTCCTGGTTTCAATTTCAGAGCTTGCAGCGGCGTTTTTCCGGCAAGTTTATTGTCGATAAATATTTCAAGATTTGCCGAATCACTTTTTATTTTTAAAAATCCGTAGTGCTCTGCAGGCTGAGTGAATCCCTGCGCCAGGCTGCTATTCAAAATAAGCAGCAATACCAGTAACCTTATCTTGCTCAACAACGCGATTATTCCTCCGCTCCTTTAAAAATATAAACAAAGTTATTTTCAGAAGCGCCAATAAAATAATTTTCCCAAATAACCGGAGCGGTACGAATGCGTCCTTTTGTTTCAAAGCTCCATAGTTCCTCTCCGGTGGAAATATCGAGGGCGTAGTAAAAATGATCAAGTGACCCAACGAAAACTTTGTTGTTACATATCAGCGGACTGGTGCTGATCACACTGCCGGCTTCAAATTTCCAAAGCAGCTCCCCTGTATGCCTGTTTAAGCAATAAAGACAAGCATCAGTGGAACCGGTAATTATTAAAGAATCGTTTACAGCATTGGCATGAAAAAGCTGTCCACCAGTTTCAAATTTCCACTTTTGCTCACCGGATTTAAAATCCAGCGCGTACAGGGAAAAATCCGTTGAACCTATATAAACAGTCTCCTCTTTAATAGTCGGTGTGGACTGCACGCTGCCTTCTGTTTGGAATTTCCACACAAGCTGTCCGTTGTTACTATTAAGGGCATAAACAAAGCCATCATCGCAGCCAAAAAATATTCTGTCTCCATTGGCAGCAGGGGAGGAGTGTATGTTATCGTCGGTTTCAAATGTCCATTTTTTTTCACCGCTTTTTATATCGTACATATCGATGTGTTTGTACAGGGCGGTGATAACGATATTGTCTTCTAAAAGTAAAGGTTCCGACGAAATATCCCCAGCGTTAAAATGCCATTCTGTGCGTGATTTATACAGATTGTATTTAAACAATGTATCATCACCGTACCGGCGTGCGATAAAAGCCAGGGAATCAGTAACAGCAACGGTTGAATGGAGTTCGGTTTTTTTGCGACCCAATTTTTTCCCTTTCTCAATGTCCAAAGCATATAAGTTGCCGTCCATTGTGGTAAAAAAAATAACGCCATTATTAACAGTGATTGTTTTTCCAATTGCTGCTTGCGTGCTAAATCGAAAGGATAAATCCAGAGGCAAAAGGATGTTGCCTGGATAAAAATTTGTCCTCTCCGGATTTCCTCCAAACATTGACCAGTTGGTGATGTTTTGTTTAGTGAATGAATGATTTTTTAGATTTATTTTGGCACAACCTAAAAATACAAACAGAATCAAGATGAGAATTTTAATCCGGTTCAAGTGTTTTCTCCGAAGATATTGTTAGAAAAATAACGGCAGAGGAAAAGGCAAAGGTAAAGGTAAAGAAAAGCTTAAGGATTTAACTGCAATTAATTCTGTAATTATGGCAAAATTCAATTGAAAGTTCAGTTTTGTTTTTCTACCTTTGTCTCTATCTTGTCACATATTGTTTAGAATGTATTGATTTGTTTTTAGCAAATTTGGATAGATTTTATTCAATTTATTCTAAAAATCCCAACCAAAAAAGAACTGGTTGAAAATGCCGGATTGTATGGAAAATTTTTCCGGGTTGAAGAGATCATTGGCGTCATTGAAAGTGAATTTTTTACCAAAATCATACCGTAGCACGAGTACGCCTCCCAGGCGGAAGCGAATACCAAAGCCCATACTTCCCAGCACGTTGTCCATTTGATCATCCCATGCATTTCCAAGATCAACAAAAGTAGCACCCCTGATGGAGCTGAACGCCATCCCTCCAAACGGGAAATTGATCATGAAACGGTCGATAAACGGATAACGTAATTCATTGTTAATGACAAATATTTTCTTACCCCAAAGAGACCATCGTTTATAGCCGCGCAAATCCCAGCTCCCACCCATGTAAAACCTCAACGCCTCTTTGCCATGATTGTAGCGCGTCATGGCGCGGACCGCATAAGTTGTCCGGCGGGATAGCCTGAAGTATTTTCTGGCGTCAAAAATAATGGTATAAAAATTCACTTTTGAATGCTGTACATCGATGGTATTTCCAAAAGTGATGTTTATTCTTTCACCATCCATAGGACCGGACGGACCCCAAAGAGAATTGTCTTTGACATAGCCAAAAAAATTGGAAAGTAAAAGCGCGCGTCTGCTGTTATCAGTCCCGAACCATTCTTTATAGGATTGGCGGAAGTTTACGCTGGTTTCTATCCTTTGAAACGCAGATAAGGGATAACTCACCGACGCGAAACCACCATACCGTCTTTCAAAGTTTGGGCATTATTAAAGACAAGAAAGTGATATTGATAATTGCCAAGCATGTCGCTGATTCCAATCTGGGCGCCTCCTGATGTGCCAAATACCGGATCCTGCGTTATCGCGCTTTGCGCCACATCAAGATTAAATTTGGGCTTATATCGTACTGTTGATACCACGGATTGCGCGACTATTTTTGAGAATTCGTGCGGATCAGTTTTAATTTCCATTGAATCACAAACAAGCGTTTTTGAAGAATCAAATTTATCGATGACATTATCCAAAACCTGAAGGTGAAACGAAAATTTTTCAAACGCGGTAAAAACAATTTGATTATTGTTTGTCCATTCAGGGTCGTGCGCGCCTGTTGTGAAGTTGGTAATTTTTCGTAATTGCATCTGATCATTTGACGGGAAAAAATGTGGATGCTTTGAAAAGCCGTTCAGGTTCTGTATGTTTGCTGTCAGAGACGGCGTTTTTATTTGCACAGGATTTTCAGCAATCCAAATATTGAGAGCCCCATCTCTGTCAGAAGTGAAAGTGATATATTTGTTATCAGGAGAAATCGCCGGTGTGTAGTCGTTTTGTTTTCCGTAAGTGATATAAATAATTTCACCTGAATTCAGGTCATAGGCAAAAATATTATAGTAATTGGAATAGTCGATGAAAGAGCGGTCTGAACTGAAATAGAGAAAATTCCGTTCGTGATCCCAGACCGGATCGCGGTCATCATAAAAATCGTTAGTCAGGCGTTCTACATCACCCGTGAAAATGTCGATTCGATATAGGTCATTTTTTCCGGCAAAGTCAATGCCTGTAAATGCTATTTGTCTGTTATCCGGCGCCCAAGAAGGAGAAAAAAGTGTAATGGCATCCTTGAATTTAAAATCACGAATGATCTCTTTTTTTTCAGAGTCATAAATATAAAGTACATCACTGTTTCCGCTTTTCGAAATAAAAGCAAGTTCGCCTTTGCTATTAATATCGAGTTTGCTGTTTAGTATATGAAAAGATTCAAAATCCGCTGTCCGTTCTCCTTTGACAAGAATTTCGATTTCCTTTTCTTCTTTTATTGGTTTGTCGGGAATTGGCATGTGATAAATATTTGAGTAACCGGACCGATTCGAAACAAATGCCACATGCTGGTTTGTCGGGAATTGGCATGTGATAAATATTTGAGTAACCGGACCGATTCGAAACAAATGCCACATGCTGTTTACCGTCTTTGATATAATAAGCCGGTTTTGTGTTGATGCCGCTTTTGGTAATCTTGCGGGCGACCATTTCCGGGAAATCATTTTCCTCCATGAGTGGGTAATGAGTCTTTTTTAGATGATATATCCACTCTTTGTCAAAGTCTTTATAATCCAATCCGATGGTTAACTTCAAAACATTGGAAAAATGTTCTTCTTTCCAGGTGTTTTTAATTAGTTCGATTATTTTTTCTTCACC
>NBLI01000242.1 GCA_002084535.1 Candidatus Zhuqueibacterota bacterium 4572_119 | reverse complement strand
AAATTGGACAGGATCACAGGATTCTCAAGATTAACTGGATTTAAAGTAGATTGATTTTGCAAATTATTCAAATTTTGTAATTATGTTACTTAATTTAATCCTGTAAATCCAGAATATCCTGTTATCCCCGATAAAAAGAATCGGGATCTACAACCTGTCAAAAAAATAATTTATAAATACCCTGTGATCAGTTACCATTTTTTTTATATCGAAAAAAAACTTACATCATCCGGATTGCATTTATTTTTTGGGAACATACTCAAGAATATCACCCGGCTGGCATTTTAATTCTTCACAGATCATTTCCAACATACCGAAGCGCAGCCATTTTGTTTCTCCTTTTTCCAATGACGAGAGAATCGCTTCCGGGACGTTAATTCTGTCTGATAATTCAAAAAGCGTTGCCCCATTATTTCCCCTAATTAAATTGAGTTTAACTAAAATGGGCATTTTTCTCTCTTTGCCTGGATAACGTGATATCTTTGAGTCAACTCTGAAAAGGTAAAAATTAGGTATTTTCCTATCAAAACAAAAACTGTTTATATTGAAGTTATAGCACCATGATTTATGAAAAATCTTAAAATACCTGGTTTTTAGAATGGACTCATCTTTTGTTCCAGCAAAATTAAAGTTGCCGCCAATGATTATTCATATTAAATAATATATATATTATTTTAAATAAGTCAAGGATTTTTTTATGTTAAACGTAAATTAATTTACTTAATTCGTTTTACGGTTAAGTTGCAGAATGTTTCAAAATCCGGGGAAATTTTTTTATTAAGCAGGTATCACATTTGGCTGGCAATAGGAAAAAAGCCGGACAATGGAGAGCCAAGTTTTTTTACCTAAAAAAAATATCGCAAAATGAGGGTTGTTGGATTTTATTTCATTCACCACTCCAATCCGGATTCGGTCTCGGCATAAGCGCCCCTGTTTCGATACGCCAGTCTCGCAATTTGATTTTTAATTCATTAGCTTTGTCAGCCATTTTTTCAGCGAGGTTGTTTTTTTCACCAGGGTCTTGTTTCAGGTCATACAATTCAATGGAATCATCCTCAAACCATTCGATCAATTTATAATCCCCGGAACGAATCGCGCTGCAGGGACGGCTTCCTGATCCATGATAATGGGGATAGTGCCAAAATAAGTCCCGCTGTTGAAAAGCCTCTCTTTGTTTGAGCAACGGAACAAGACTCACCCCATCTTTGTGCTGCTCCGGCTTCGGCGGGATATTTGCCAACTCCAGCATGGTTGGGTAAAAATCCGTGCTCATCACCGGAACACGGCATATTTCACCGGGATCAAGAACACCGGGCAATTTAACAATCATCGGTTCCCGGATGCCGCCTTCGTAAAGCCAGCCTTTGCCGGCACGCAGCGGGACGTTCGCAGTCGGCGCCCATTTTTTATTTTTAAGCGTGCTCAAACCACCATTGTCAGACATGAAAATAATCGCGGTATGGTCTTCAATCCCCAGTTGTTTCAATTTATCCAAAATCCGCCCCACACTTTCATCCACACTCTCGACCATTCCAGCGTAAGCGGAATGATTTTGGACTAATTTTGTGAACGAATCCCGTTCCCGGGCAAATTCTTCGCTTGAGCCTGGTTTTATTTTCTCCGCTTTTTTTTGATATTTAGTTTTCAAATCTTCTTTGGCTTGTATCGGCGTGTGCACCGCATAATGAGAGAGCATGAGAAAAAAAGCCCCATCCCGGTGCGAATCGATAAATTTGACCGCCTCATCAGTCAACCTGTCTGTCAAATATGTAGAATATCCGGCTTGTTTAAAAGCCTCGGCAAAGGTAGTTTCTTCCCTGGGGAGAAAAGGAAGACATGCTGCCGGTAACAGTTTTCCTTTTAAATCGCCACCACCGATCCAATCGGTAATTTTCAACCGTGCTGGATACTTTCCCGTCATGATACTGGCTCGTGTCGGTGAACAAACAGGAGATGCCGCGTAAGCATTGGTAAATCGGATTCCTGCACCAGCCAGCTTATCAATATTTGGCGTTTCATAAAAGCTGCTGCCGTAACAGCCGGTATCTTTCCAGCCCAAATCATCAACCAAAATAAAAACAAAATTTATCTTTTTCTTCCGGAAAATATTACACATGGGAAATGTCAGAGCCGCGGATCCCCAACCGAGTGTTTGAATGAATTTTCGCCGGGATATTTCTTTCATGACACTAAATTCTCCACGTAAATTTTTCAATACTTTTTTTCAAGTTAATAAACAAACGTAATACCTCAGATACAGGTGGCAGACAGAGATGTCGTACACTTCAACTAAGTAATAAATTGTGCCATCAACAATTACAATTTCAAGTGTGCGACATCTTGAATACTCCCATAACTGAGGCGTTACTAAACAAACAGCTAATTGGAAATTTAATCACGCCGCAAATCAATTTTTGATCAAAGGAAAGATGACAGCCTGTTTTTTCCGGGCGTATTCCCAGTATAAATACTCGTGTTGTTTTTGACGCGCCGAATCACCCAGCAAAGAATGTTCTTCGCTTCATTTATTTTTTCCTCTTCATGATTTCAGTTAAAATTCAGGATTATTCGTGTCCTTGTATTTTTCCCGCAGCCTCTTCAACTCAATTTTTAACTCATTCACAATTTTGCTGTATTGGGGATTATCATAAACATTATTCAACTCATGCGGATCATTTTCTAAATCGTACAGCTCCCAGGCATCTATATCGTCATAAAAATGAATTAATTTATACTGATGCGTGCGCACGCCATAATGCTTTTTTACCATGTGCCATGCCGGGTATCCGTAATAATGATAATAAATTGACTGTCGCCAATCGTCCGGTGTAACTCCCTGAAGTACAGACCTCAATGATCTGCCCTGAATGTCATCAGGCACGCCAATACCCGCATAATCCAAAAACGTTGGCGCAAAGTCAATATTCTGCACCATGTCACTTTCATTAACACCCGGTTTAATTTCCCGGGGATACCGAATAATCAGCGGCATACGCAAGGACTGTTCATACATGAATCGCTTATCAAACCAGCCATGCTCGCCGAGATAAAATCCCTGGTCCGAGGTATAAACCACAATTGTATTTTTCGCCAATCCGGTTTCGTCCAGATAATCCAAAACTCTGCCGATGTTATCATCAACCGAAGCGATAGTTCTCAGGTAATCTTTTATATATCGCTGATACTTCCATTTATCCAGTTCTTTGCCTTTGAGATTTGACTTATAAAATTTTTCATTCCGGGGATCATAAGCGCGATCCCATTCTTCCCGCTGCTCTTCTGTAAACCGAGAATACGCGGTTTCCCAAATCCGCGCGTCAATTTTTTCCCGCTCGTTTTCCGGTAAACGACCTTCTTTAGGTTTTACTTTCAAATCAAATGTCATAAATGTGTCATCCGCGATACGCATTTCCTGTTCCCTGGCTGCAGCGCAGCGCGTTTCATAGTCATCAAAAAATGTTTCCGGAATGGGGATTTCCTCGTCCTCATACATGGATAGATGCTTTAAATCCGGCATCCAGTTCCGATGAGGCGCTTTATGATGAAGCAGCGCGCAAAACGGCTTAACTGATTTTCGATTCCGCAGCCAGTTCAGACAATTATCAGTGATAATATTAGTTGCATATCCTTTCACTTGTTTCTGCTCGCCCATTTCGATCAAATCAGGATTGTAATACTGACCCTGTCCAGGCAGAATATTCCAATAATCAAATCCGGTGGGATCACACTTCAGATGCCATTTGCCGAACAGCGCCGTTTCGTAGCCATTTTCCTGAAGCAGTTTTGGAAAAGTTTGCTGAGCCGCATCAAATTTGTCGCGGTTGTCCGTAACTCCATTCAAATGGCTGTATTTGCCGGTGAGCAAAACAGCCCTACTCGGCGCGCAGATGGAATTGGTACAGAAGCTGTTCACAAAACGCACTCCCCCGCTGGCGAGCCGGTCGATGTTTGGCGTCTGATTGATTTTGCTGCCGTAGCAACTGATTGCCTGGTAAGCGTGATCGTCGGTCATAATATAAAGGATGTTGGGTAATTTCCTGGGTCTCGAGCAAGAAAAAAACGTTGCTGGACTTCCAGCCGCCAGTGTACTCAGAGCAGTAGTTTTTAGAAAATCCCTGCGGGTGATTTTTATTTTTTTCATAACCTTAATCCCCTTTTTAACAATGTAACTTGCTTGAACAATGAAGTGTTTTAATATTTATTTTCTTTTAACCACAAGGTACGCGAAGGCAGCGCAAAACACGCAATGCTTGTTTTTTTTCTTTGTGTCCCTTGCGCATACATTGCGCTCGGTGCGGTTAAAAAAATCAATAACAACTGAACTCAAACAAAAAAATCAAACTGTAAGAGTAGGCAGACAAACTACGTGTCATTTCGAGTCCGCCGCGGCGGATCGAGAAATCTAAAGTAGCACATCAAATTCCAGATTTCTCACCCCTCGGGGGTTCGAAATGACACTGTCTTGTTGTTTTTTCTTGATTGACTTGCTGAACAGAATCTCTAATCGTTATGAATATTTCACCTCAAGATACGCAAAGGCAGCGCAAAGCACGCAATACATATTTTTTTTCTTTGCGTGCTTTGCGCAAACATTGCGCTCGTTGCGGTTGGTAAATCATTTATTTTTTATAAAAAAATGATGGTGGTGAAATTTTTTGTTTCTCTATCCCCGGACCTTCGTACAACACCTCGAGTTTTTCCGTACCTGACGATTCAAAATATTCCACTGTAATTTTGTGGCTTCCACTTTTTAACTCGATAGAACCGGACTCCTCCTGTGCGCCATGAAATCCGTCATTATCCACCACCAGTTTGCCATCAACATATAGCTTACTGCCGTCATCTGAAATTGTATAAAAAGTGTATTCACCTTTTTTCTTT
Organism: Candidatus Zhuqueibacterota bacterium 4572_119; assembly: GCA_002084535.1. Lineage (GTDB taxonomy): Bacteria > Zhuqueibacterota > Zhuqueibacteria > Thermofontimicrobiales > Thermofontimicrobiaceae > NBLI01. Next base: position 654 of record NBLI01000242.1, on the reverse strand, counting down.
AATTTAAGAAAACCCGAGAAAACCACACCATAAAATTCTTCTCGCTGCCGCGCTTCTTTCAGATCAAAAGAATAACACCTGCCATTCCCTTTTATTTTTAGGTTTCCAAAATCAGGCAGCTTTTCCCACCTTCCTTCATAATACTTGAAGCGCAAACCATTTTTCTTTTTATTTACTAAAAATATTTTTTCAGTCGTCAATGAACTCATTTTCCCATTATCTAAAAAAATACGCGATTTTATTTCCGCGTCCCCGGTTATTTTAATCGGCTCGCCATACAAAAGTGATCCTTCCCCGGGATCGCTTCCGTCCAATGTATAGCGAATTTCTCCTGTTGACAATGGATTCTCCAATTCAACAACAGTCTCACCAAAGATAGTCCTTTCCCCGCCAAATCCCAGTGGAGTTGGAATACGAAAATTGATTTGCATTTCAGTCAAACGCTCATAAAAGGACTGCATTCTGAAATGAAAATCTTTAAGATTACGCGCCTCTTTTGGAGACCAAACAACTTCGGATAAAGCTGAAAGTCTGGGCAGCAGCATGTACTCCGCGTGTTCCGGCGTGGGGATATATTCTGTCCAAACATTAGCCTGCGCGCCAAGAATGTGTTTCTCTTTCTCCGGGTCAATATCCGGGGGAACCGGTTCGAAA
>NBLI01000030.1 GCA_002084535.1 Candidatus Zhuqueibacterota bacterium 4572_119 | reverse complement strand
AATGTTACAAAATTATTGATCAGGTACTTAATATTAAATCCTTTTCTTATTCGATTTTCCTGTAAGTAGCTGGGCCATACTTAAATACAAATATTCCTCGATGGTTCTGTTCAATCGATGTATTTCGTCAATAAAAAAAACATCCCGTTCAGACAGATTTGTTAAAACGCCTGCCAAATCACCCGGTTTTTCCAATGCTGGTCCAGATGTCATTCGTACATTTGATTCCAACTCATTAGCGATTATATGCGCCAATGTTGTTTTGCCCAATCCGGGTGGACCGTAAAACAAAACATGATCTAACGCTTCTTCCCGGTTTTTGGTCGCTTCAATAAATACCCGAAGATTTTGTTTTAACTTGTCCTGCCCAATAAAATCATCGAGCCTTACCGGTCGCAGCGTCTGATCAAACTCAAATTCATCATTGATTTGATCCGGTGTAATAGAACGTTTTGCTTTTTCATCTGTCATTTATTTTCTTTATAATAACAATTATAAAAGTCTTAATGCCTGCTTTATTAACTCTTCCAAACTGATATTCTTTTCAGCTATCCTGATAACTTTCTCTACAGAATTTTGCGCGTTATTTTTGTTGAAACCCAGAGAAATCAAAGCCGCCAGTGCTTCAGCCTTTTGATGTTCTAAAGCTGAAAATTCTTCACGTGGCTTTTCAGTATGCTCCACTTCTTCCGCGCGGGTTTTTATTTTATCTTTTAAATCAAAAACAAGTCTTTGCGCTGTTTTCTTTCCTACCCCGGATAACGATGTCAAACCCGGCAAATCATCTTCTATAATATATCGAAACAAAACTTCAGCCGTTACACTGGACAGAATGACCTGTGCTTTTTTGGGACCAATGCCCGGCACCTGAACTTCGCTCCCAACATCCCCTATCGTCTCGTAACAGGGCAAAGTAATATTTATTTCAAATCCAACTCCATTAACATCAACCACTAACCTGGTCGGAGATTTTGTTGTCAGGTTCCCTTTTAAAAAATTTATCATTCTTTTCCTGTTTAATTTAATTTATTTGAAGCGCATTCTTTGGCTGTGGCAATACGCAATCGCCATGGCATCTGTCACATCGTATTGGGAAGGGATTGAAGTCAAATTTAATATATGACAAATCATTTTTTGAACCTGTTGTTTTGAAGCGTTTCCATTACCGGTAACCGCGAGCTTTACTTCCCGGGGGGAATATTCAGCAACTGGAATCGACCGGTTTGCTGCTGCCAGCAGAGAAATCCCCCGTGCGTGCCCCATTTTCAGAGCGACCTTAACATTCCGTGAATAAAAAATCTGCTCCAACGCTAACACCTCCGGGCTAAATTTTTCAATGAACTGATACAGGCTATCATAGATACATTTCAATCTTTTTTCAAATGAATCAGCAGCGTTGGTTTTTATCTGCTCATACTTTATCAATTCAATTGAACTTTTATGTACCTGCAAACCTGCCACACCTGTGTTTTGAATGCCCGGATCAACACCAGCGATTATCATAATTTGCTTCCTGATAAATTCTAATTCTGAAAGATGAGCTAATGTATTTCGCTGATCGATTTTCCCTTAACAAAATATTTCCTGATTTTTCACGATTAATGGAATTTATCAATCCTGATCCAGCTTTTTTAATATTTCCGTGTCAATATCAAAGTTTGAGTACACATGGGTGACATCTTCATGGTCTTCGAGTGCATCCATCAATCTGAGTAGTTGTTCAGCTTCTTTTTCATTCACATTGACAGTATTTTTTGGATGCATAGTCAATTCAGCGGATTCACATTCAATCTGTTTTTCTGCCAGGGCATTTTTAACCTGCTCAAAAGCGGTAGGTTGGGTAACGATTTCATAAAAATCATCCTCATTTTGCATATCGTCTGCACCGGCTTCAAGAACTAATTCAAACAGCTCATCTTCGGAGATTTTTTCTGCCTTAACGGTAATAACTCCTTTTTTCTCAAATATCCAGGCAACGCAGCCGTTCTCCCCGAGATTCCCATTATTCTTGGAAAGCAAATGTCGAATTTCCGCGACCGTACGATTCTTATTATCCGTTAACGCGTCAATCATTAACGCGCTTCCTCCCGGTCCATATCCCTCATAACAGATTTGATCATACGAAACACCCTCGAGTTCCCCGGTGCCTTTTTTAATCGCTCTCTCAATGTTTGCCGAAGGCATGTTTACAGCTTTTGCCGAGGCAACAGCGGTTCTCAGCGCGGGATTAGCAGTTTCGTCTCCGCCACCCATTCTCGCGGCAACGGTAATTTCCTTAATTATTTTAGAAAATACTTTTCCACGCTGGGCATCAGTTTTCGCTTTTTTGTGCTTTATTGTACTCCACTTGGAATGTCCTGACATTTATTTTCTCCTAAAAAATTAAACTTGATAAGATAATAAATTTTTTGCTATTTTCCAAACGAAAAATTAATAAAATTGTAATACGTCAATTACTGGTGGCAGACAGAGATGTCGTACACTTTAACTAATTAATAAATTGTGCCATCAACAATTATACTTATTGATTTCCTGGATAGTGCCAGAGATTCGCCAAAAAACGAATCTGATTTTATGTGAGAAACTTATTTTTTAAATCATGAAATTCCAGTATCCGCTAAAAATCGGTGGAATTGTAATAACATGACATAACTAATAGTATTTTAATCTAATCAGCTAATTGCTAAAAGCTGTTTCAAGTTTCTTGATTGTATCAACAATTACAATTTCAAGTGTGCGACATCTTGAATACTCCCATAACTGAAGAGTTACATAAAATTGTGAATCATCAATGAGTCAACTCTAAAAAGGTAAAAAATAGGTATTTTCCAATCAAAACAATAACTGTTTATATTGTAGTTATAGCACCATAAATTATAATAAATCTTAAAATACCTGGTTTTTAGAATGGACTCATCAATCAAAATTGTAGAAAAAGATGATGTACTACAAAAAATAATTGATATTGCATGTAACAAGAATATTTTCTGCCTCCACAGAATAGATTAATAATACAAATTTAAAGGCATGACTTCCTGAATTCTTCAAAACCTAAAATTTTATAAAATTGGATTATTCAATGTCGCTTCAAAATTGTAACCATTAAAACAAAGGACATTAAAATAAAAAAAGGGAAATGGTAAGATATTAATTCGGAGGTTTGTTCTCTTCGGGCGGTGGAGCCTGTTTTTGGTCGGTCGTCCTTTTAATTTTGCTGCGGACAACCCAGGCGTCAGCAAATCCTTTTTTCGATGCCAGCTTTAGCAGTTGTTCTGCTTCATACCTCGTCGCGCAATCACCTATTCTGACCTTGTAGTAAGGACTGTCATATTTTAAATATACATTTTTATCAATAAACTGAATTATCGCGTCACGCTGAATCCTTTTCGCTTGTTCCTCACCAGAGACCGCGCAAATCTGTACGCGAAAGCCTTCTATTTCTTCCGGCAAGTCTTCGACTCCATCTGCCTGGAAAAGTAGGTTGTCAATGTTTTCAGAATTTGACTCCGGTGAAATCGTCTTCTTAATTATGAGTTCTTTATCATTATACACTTGCGGATCATAATTTTCATTGATGATTCCCGGCTTATCAACATTGCCTTTATTGTCAGAGCCAGTGTCAGTCAATTTTCCTGTAGTTCCACATCCAAAAAGAAAGATGGATATTAGAAAAAGAGCGCTAATTTCAGATAATTGTTTTTTCAAAATAAACTCCCGGTTGTTTTGATTTTGAAATATTATTTAGCACACCTGCTAATGGCTTTGAAAAATAAGCCCATTAAATAAGGAAAAAATGCCCTTAACCTGAATTATTCACAAACATTAATGAGTCAACTCTAAAAAGGTAAAAACCAGGTATTTTCCAAACAAAACAAAAACTGTTTATATTGAAGTTATAGCACCATAATTTATGAAAAATCTTAAAATACCTGGTTTTTAGAATGGACTCATTAATTAATGTATGAATAATTCAGGTTATCCCGCAACCTTTAAAAATATGATGAATAATGCGGGATAAGTCTCAAAATAAAAAAGACCCAATTATTAATATATTGAATTTACTCTTGAATGTCAATAAAAAATTCCAATATTAAAATGTGGCAACTGATTTCATTTTTGAAATTTATATTAAAAATCATATCATTTATTAATGCGATATTAATCTTTGTTATTTATTATGTTAGCATGATTATAAAGTTAATCGGTATATTTTACAATGCTTTCTTTTTCGAGCGTTTAGTTAACTTTCACTTGTTATTAATAGATAAAGCCTTTATATTTTACGTAACAGATCACAAAAGTTTTCATTCGGGTCAAATATAAATTTTTAAATCCCCCTTTACATTTTTTTTCATTTCTTTGATGAGGACAACTATGCGCTGCTCACAATGTTCCATTCAAACAATGGCGTGGTATATTTTAAAACGGATTGTTTTTGTAATTTTTATCTGTTCTGCAAATATATCAGTTGTATCGGCACAAATGATAGATTCAACTGGTACAAGTGTATCAGATAAATTACGAATAAAAAAACTGATTGGGCAAATAAAACAAAACGAAGCCGCTGTCAAGTTTTCAAAAATGGCAGTTAACACGGTTTCTGATTCATCCCAAATTCCCTATTTGCTATTCCAGCTTTCGGAATTATTATACCGCAACGAAAAACTTCGTTATTCATTCAATTTGGAAAAATACGATCTGCAACTTCAACTTTTTGAAGCAAAAAAAATAAAAAGCGACCCGGAAGAACCGCTTTTAACTTACTCAAAAACATTAAAGATAAATCAACAAATAATTGAAGAGTATCCTGATTTTGAATTTATGCCTCAAATTCTTTACAGAAGCAGTATTTGTTTTTATGAAACAGGGAGAACAGAACAAGCCAGGGAATTGTTTTACCAGTTACTCCCTAATTGTAAAAATGACACGTTAAAAGCTGAATTAACATTTCGGATCGGGGAGTCCTTATTTGACGATGGAAATTATGTCCAGGCTTTAAGTACTTATAAAAAAATCCTGGATGACTGGGACAATCCCTTTTTCTCAATGGCGCTTTACAAAATTGGCTGGTGTCATTACAGGATGGAAAATATTTCCGAAGCAATAAGTACTTTTTATTATTTGCTTAGTGATATCCGGTTGATAGAAAAAATCGATTCCGAAATTTTGGGCAAATCAAAAATTGACTTGACAGAAGAAGTCAAAGAATATATCGCCTTAAGTTTCAGCGACTATGGCGGCGTTTCAGCCCTGTTGGGATTTATTCATAAAATGGGTGAAACCGACCACAAGCCTGACCTGCTTTTCAAGCTGGGCCAAATTTATCTCAAGCGCAATTTCTATAAAGATTGCAGTGATACTTTTGAACATCTAATTCAGCAGTGTCCCGGATACGCGGAACTGCCATCAGTATTTCTAAAACTATACGACTGTTACGAAAATCTTGGAATTAATAAAGCAAAATCAATTCATCAAAAATTTACTAAAACTTGCGGTCCCGGCAGTCCCTGGCGATTAGCAAATGCAGGAGTAAAGAACAAGGAGCTTTATGAAGACGCGCTTGAAAAAATGACAATTAAAATGGCGACGCCTTTCATTATATCTGCTGACAGTCTTTTTGCAGCGAACCAGTTTAACTTTGCCATTAAAAAATACAATCAATTTCTTACAGAATTTCCAACTGATAAAAGAGCTGATCACGCTCAATTTTTTATTGGTGAATGTCTTTTCAACCTCGAAAAATATGAAGAGGCGGGGAAAGCATATTACTCGATTCTGCAAAATTATCCCGGCAGCGAACTATTTGAAGATGCAGCCTACAATCGAATTATCTGTTATGACAAAATACAACAGGACAGCAACGCCATCGCAGCGACGGATTTGTTAGCCGATACAAATCAAGGGACAAACGATCTCATTCGGGTGAGTAAGGACTACTTAAAATTATTCCCCAATTCAGACCGATCGCCTGAGGTTAAACTAAAAATCGCTGAATTATTCTATGGACAGGGAAAATTCGTTTCCAGTGAGAAGTACGCGCACTCGGCTTTAAAATCTATTTTAAAATATCAAAAAGGTAAACAGCACAAAATTCCAGCATTAAACCTACTGGCGCAGATTTATTTCAAACAGGAAGAATACATAAAAGCAAAAAAACTCTATTCAGTATTGCTATCTCAACGCTCGGACTCGCTCGCGCTTAAGGATAAGTGGAAAAAGATGTTTGCTTCCTCTATGTTTAAAATTGGAGAACAACTAAAATCCAATGGACAAAGCAAAAAGGCGGCTTTCAATTTTGAGATGACCGCGATCCGGTCAACAGACCCGGAGATTGCAGAAACCTCGCTTTTTGAAGCCGCGATACAATATGAAAAAGCGGGCATGAATAAAAAAGCGGCTTTGAAATTTGAATCTCTTTTCCAAAAATATCCGCAGAGTGAGAGATCAAAAGAATATGTTTACCGGGCAGGTGTGCTCAGAGAAAAGCTGGAACAATTTCATCTTGCCGCGAAAAATTATGAAAATTTATATAAATTAACCGGGGACACCGAAGAAGGATGCAGCGCGCTCTTTAATGCCGGGCTTGCTTATGAAAAAGCCAATGATTGGTTCAGTGTTTTCAGAATTTTCAGCCGCTACGTGAATTTAATCCCCGATAGCAGCGACAGAAAACTGGAAGCGATGTTTAAAATCGCTTATGCCGATGAACAGAACAACCAAACCAGCCGGGCTAAAACAAACTACAATCGCGTCATTCAGAAATACTTTCAAATCAGCCAATCCGGTAAATTCGCGGATGAATATTTCGCTGCCCACGCTGCTTTTAGATTGGCTGAAATGAAGAACAAATCGTTTGAAAATGTGCAATTAAAACCTCCGTTTCAATTAAATCTAAAAAGAAAACAGCAAATCTTCAATGACATGTTAAAAATGTATGTTGATGCCACCAAATATAATATCGCGGAATGGACTACCGCATCCTTTTATAAAATCGGTTTGGCTTATGAACAGTTTTGCCAGGATATCATGAACTCACCATCACCTGCCAATTTGAACGAAGACCAACTTAATTCTTACTGGAACACAATTCATCAAAAATGGGTCGTTCCCTTGCAAGTCGAAGCATTAAAATACTATGAAACGAACAAAAACATGGCGCTGCAAAACAGCATTCAAAACCAGTGGACAGAAAAAACTGAAAACAGGATTATGCTGTTAAGATCAAACCTTTCTCAAAACAGCACAGCGCCACCGATAAACCAATTTAAGCAGGCATCCGGGACAACTGCCGGTAAATCAAATGGAAAAAGAAGGGCATTATAATTCATCACTTTAGGAAAATCAACAAAACATCAGCATTTTGTAAAAGCTGTCAATACCTGCCATCGGGATATTTAAAATCTCGTACAACTTAAATTGGTATTGTTGATTGTTGCCATAGCTTTAAAAAACAAATTTGTCAACTGTGCCATGATCAGCTTTTTCCTGGACAGTATCAACAATTACAATTTCAAGTGTGCGACATCTTGAATACTCCCATAACTGATGCCTTACAAAACCACGCATAATCTTCTTGATTTTAACACAAAAAAATAGTATAATTTGAATTAGTTCACCATCAAACATTTTCAAATTCCTGGTAGATCCCCTATGTCCGGAAATTCTATTTTTTTCGTGTTATTATTAATATTATTGAGTGGTTGTCAACTACTTTTTGCCCAACCGAGACTCAACATTATTTACCCCAAAGAAAACGATCAAATTATTGCTTCTGATTCAACATTCATTTACGGTAATTTCTGGCCAAAAGCGGCAGAAATATCTATTAATAAAAAGAAAGCCGCAATATTTCCAAATGGTACCTTTTTAGCCATGATACCTATAAATACCGGACACTTTTCCATAAAATGTCAGGCAAGTTTCGACGGAGATACCACAACAGTTCTGCGGAATATTTATGTCCCTTTTTATCTAAAAAGCTGCCCAAAAGACACGCTGGTTATTGACACCAGCTATGTTTTTCCCAGGGAAAACTGGGGCTTGTATCCGGGTGATGTGATAAATGTAGCAATAAAGGCGAGCCCGGGTTGTTCAGCAAGTTTCAAAATTAATGGATTAACCGATGACTTGCCAATGGTAGAGTTAAAACCCAAAGCAAGGCATTATTGGGGAGAAGCGATATTTGGTCAGGGGACAAATTCCCAGATGGCTGAAGTTCAGGGAATTTATACCGGCTCTTACATCATCCAGCCCTGGGATTGGGGCGCTAACAGAAAAATCAGCTTTCAGCTTCAGGATAAAAATGGCGCGACGATAGAAGCGTCGGCGCCTGGCAGAATCAATATCGATCCTTCTCCAATTCCCAAAATTGCCCAACTCATTAAAAACGTTGTCAGAGTTCGCGGAGGTCCCAGAATCGGCGGGCAACTTTTCCTCCCAAAAGGAGCAATAGTCAATGTTGAAAATACCAGGGGTGATTATATTCGTATCCGCTATTCAGAAAATAACGATGTCTGGATCAAGAAAGAAAATTTACTGATTTCGCCACAGGGCACCACTAAACCGGAAGGGTACATTTCAGCTATTCACACGCGAAGCAAAGAAAACTGGTCAACTGTTGAGGTCATGCTCGATCACAGACTCCCATTCAAAGTTGAGCAAAATACCAAACCAGCTTTCCTTGAAGTTACTTTTTATGGGGTCGGCGCTAATAACGATTCAATCCGCCTTGAATTTGATGATCCGCTCATCAATGATATTAAATGGGAACAAAAATCATTGAATGTTTATTCGCTAAAAATAGGATTGAATCAAAAGTCTCACTGGGGCTACGATCCTTTTTATGAAAATGGTAATTTTTTTATTAACATAAAGAAGAAACCCAAAATCGCTAATTGGCCCAACTCACCACTGAAAAACATGGTAATCTGCCTGGACCCAGGACACAGCCCTGACCTTGGTGCTTTGGGAGCAACAGGAACACCAGAGAAAGACATTAATTTTGATTATTGCGAGGTGTTAAAACTTGAGCTGGAAAAAAAGGGGGCTTTTGTTGTGCTTACCCGTGACCGGCATAATGGAATTTCATTGGCTGCCCGGTCAAAATTTGCTAAATTTGTTGGCGCCGACATTTTGTTGAGCATGCATTTTAACGGGCTGCCCGATGGCGTCTCCGCGTTTAAAATTCGCGGGATCAGTACTTATTACAACCAACCGCATAGTTACCGCCTCGCCTCCAAAATCCATAAGAGTTTGGTTAAAGCAACAGGAATGGAAAATTTTGGTCTCTATTATTCAAACCTGGCAATTTGCCGGACGCCACAAATGATATCAGTGCTGCTCGAACCCGGATTTCTTACCCACCCTGAAGAAGAAAAACAAATTCTTTCTGAATCGAATAAAAGAAAAGTAACTGCCGGAATTGTCAAAGCGTTAGAACAATTTTTAAAGGAAAGCAAGTAATATGAATCCGGTTAATCCTAAAAAATATAATTTCTGCCCGGTATGCGGAGCCAGCCTTCTCGAAAAATTTATCACTGAGGAACATACCAACAGGCTTGTTTGTAAACAATGCGATTTTATTTTTTACCAGAATCCTGTTCCCGCAGTCGCGGTGATTTTGCAGAACAAAAATGAAATATTATTGGTGAAAAGAAAATATCCCCCCAGAATTGGAGATTGGACATTACCTGCCGGTTTTATGGAATACGATGAGATTCCCAAAGAAACAGCCATCAGAGAAACCAAAGAAGAAACCAACCTCGACATAATAATCACCGGGTTATTCGATATTTTTCCTGCTTTTGATGATGCCAGGGCTCATGTGGTATTAATTGTTTACCGCGCTAAAATTCTCGGCGGTGATTTATCTCCCGGAGATGATGCTTCGGATGTCAGCTTTTTCTCAATGAATGATCTGCCGGAGAACATAGCTTTTTCCGCGCATCGGGAAGTTTTAGCTACACTTGCCGACTTACAGAAGTTAAATTAAATTTTTGGAAATATCAATCATCATACGATAGAAATTCACCACAGGTTAGTAACTTTACGAATATTTTTTTTACTTGATTATGTAAATACATTTTAATAAAATTATACAGTCATTTTCACTATAAAAAAAATAACCATCGGCTTTTCAACTAAAAGAAAGAAAATCCCATGTCCAAAACAGGCTTTGTATTTCACGAAGATTTTCTTCTCCACAATGCGGGTACCTGGCACCCGGAACGCGCTGACCGCTTAACCAGTATAATTAATCACCTGACTGAAATTGACCTGCTCGATAAATTAAAACGCGTAGAACCTTTTCCCGCTGATCTGAAATGGATTGGTGAAATTCATGGAAAAGATTATATCAATTCTGTTGAAAAAGCCTGTCAGCTTGGCTACAATCAATTAGATGCTGATACTGGTATTTGCGCGGATTCATACCGAATTGCCTTGCTGGCTGCCGGCGGTGTGCTCGCGGCTGCGGATTCAATAATGAACGGTGAAATCAAAAACGCTTTTTGCGCGGTGCGTCCCCCGGGACATCATGCAGAAGCGAACAAAGCCATGGGATTTTGCCTATTTAATAACATTGCTATCGCAGCCAGGTACTTGCAAAAAAAACACCACCTCTCAAAAATTCTCATTATTGACTGGGATGTTCATCATGGAAATGGAACCCAAAACAGTTTTTACGATGATCCATCGGTATTTTATTTCAGTATTCATCAATCGCCGCATTACCCGGGGACCGGCTTCATTCATGAAACGGGAACTGGCAAGGGAACCGATTTTACCCTAAATGTTCCCATACCTGCCGGACACGGAGATAATGAGTATATTGAAATATTTAACACGAAATTGCTCCCGGCAGCCAAAAATTTCAAGCCGGATTTCATCCTGATTTCCGCCGGTTTTGATGCCCACAAAGACGATCCACTGGCAGGGATGATGGTAACTGAAAATGGATACCAACAATTAACCAATATCATTACTGATTTAGCCGAGGAATTTTGTAAAGGTCGGATTATTTCTGTGTTAGAAGGCGGATATCATCTTGAAAAATTGGCGCACAGCGTAGCCGCGCATTTGTCGGTTTATCTGGAAAG
>NBLI01000241.1 GCA_002084535.1 Candidatus Zhuqueibacterota bacterium 4572_119 | reverse complement strand
AGATACTTGTAAACAAAATTGTGAATGGAAAGAAAAATCTGAGCTCGAAAACTGGAATAATATTTGCAGAGGAATGGGAGATTGTGGATCTTATTATAACATAGTTGGAGATTATTATAGTGGATTTTATAAATCTTATAATAAATTCCTTAAAAATAAGCTTAAATATCAAGGCATTGGCGATATCAATTTTTGAGCGGTATTTAACAATTTGGGTATTGCTTTGTATATCGGGAGGCATTTTCTTAGGAAAAGCCGCTCCAGAAATTGCCACAACGCCTCTTGTCGCGGCGTCGATCATGGAAATTCTGCCGCGAATTGTGTTATGTTCAAACGGCGTCTCCTTGTATGCCGGGCTGTCATTTTTACATAAATGGCATTTCGCGCACAGGGAAACGATCGAGGCGATTTCTCGGTAATCTTCTTTCACTGGTTCCATCTCCAAAGATGGCTCAATCGTATCGACAACTTTTCCCGGATTCAATATACCGTTGGGATCAAACGCTTTTTTAATACCGCGTAAGTAGTCTCCAATTTCCGGTCGCATCTGCTCCTGACTTCTGCCCAGGAAAAATCCTACCGCGTGTTCCCCGGCAAAGATTCCGCCTTCCTTTTCCACCCATTCATCAAATTCGCGAATTACTTTTTTAGCTTTATTTTTTTGCGTGATATCATCTTCTACTATAAAACTGGGATGAAGATTCCCATCTCCGGCATGACCATAAATGATTAATTCCAGGTTTTCGTTTTCTGCCAGTTCCCGCATTTTATGAATTCCTTTGGTAAACTTTGCCAAAGGCAAGACAGGGTCAAACTGAATAATCACCGGCTTACTGGTATCAGCCTTTGCCAACGCGCCCAGAGCGCTTCTTCTTTCTTCGTAAAGCTCATCTGCTTCTTTAGGGTCATTCGTATATTTTAACTCAACCGGGTTTAGCTCCTTCAGCATTTTTACTAACTTATCCATTTCCGCTTTGGCGTCGTGTTTTGAACCCGCGCTTTGCAACAGCAGCAGCATATTGTCCTTGCCAAAACATTTCATCATTTTCGCGTCCATATATTCAAATGAATACAGGTTGATTTTATCCCTGGCAAGTCCTTCATGAATTTGCTGCAAAACCGATTCATCTTTGAAAACACAGCGAGCGGTCCATGTGTCTTCCGGCAGATAATCACAGCGGAAGGTCAGTTCCACGATAATGCCCATTGTTCCCTCAGACCCGATAAAAACCGACGTCAAATCAGGTCCTGTACTTTGTTTGGGAAATGGTCTCCCCGTTTCAAATAGATTACCCTGCCCATCGACAACTTTCATGGTGAGAAGGTAATTTTTAAAAGTCCCTTTTGACATGCCCCAGGTTCCCCCGGCTGCCTCAGCGATATTCGCTCCCACAGTGGAAACCATGTGCGATGCCGGAGCGACCGGTACGACAAAGCTATGTTCAGCGAGATGTTCATTCATTTTCGCGCAGCTCATTCCTGGTTCAACGGTTACTGTCTTTGAGACGTCATCAATTTTCTTAATATTCCTTAACCGCGACACATTCAAAAGAATTCCATTTCGAGCTACTGCCCCACCCGAAAGCCCAGTCAAACCCGCGCTGGTAATTACCGGGACATTCTCTCTATTAGCTAATTTTATGATTTCCTGAATCTCGCTTACATTTCCCGGATAAACCACGACATCGGGTTTTGACCGGTACATTGTCGCGTCACCAAAGGTATAGGCGTGATATTCGGTTTTGTCCGGAGTTATTACATATTTTTCACCGACAATTTTTTCAAGATATTTGTTCATGTTTGACATAATCTACTCCCAATTTTATTTTTAAAAGTAATATAAAATACTGACATGGCTGAAGTTTTTATAAGAAGGATTAAATGTTACGAGAGACTTTCCCAACTTTCGTAACCGATCACAGGGTATTAAAAAATATTTTTTTTGAAGGAATGGATAAACGGTGATTTTGGTAAAACATAAATTAATGTTTTGAACCAGAATATGGTCATTCAAATCCAAGTTTTCTCAAACGCGTTATAAAATCAGGACGCTTGCATAGAGACCAACGACTCATTAACAGCTTCCTTGTTTAAATTGATTCCATTAATAATTGGCAGCGCATGTTGCAATTTAAATCCGAGCAAAATCCAATCTTCTAATATGGAGCGCAATTCTTTTTCGCATTCCCGAAGCGTTTTTCCAAAAGCGATAACACCTTTACATAATGGAATTCTACCAACAAAATTTCCATCCTCAAGTTTATCAAACTCCGCTGTTGCCATTGCTTCTTCAATATATTCTGAAAGTATGAATTTCATCCTCCAGACCTCCAATCATTGTAAAATTAATTTCAAATAAATATATATAAAATAATCACCAGAATCAAGATTTTTCTATATACCGCTGTAACACTTCAGTTATGCGAGTAAATTCAAGATTAAGATAATGGGCAACGCTATTTCTCATGATCAGAGAAAACTTTGCTAATCACTCAACCAAATACTCAAAATACTCCCGGCAAAATTCAACAGCTTGTATCGGGTATTTCCCGATTGCTGTTTCATCGGATAGCACCAAACCGGAAAAATTGTTATCAATCAAATAGCCCAGGTGCGCGATCTCTGACCGGGATGGATAATTGTAATTTACCATATTTTCCAAAACCTGTCCGGCAATCAAATAGAGTTTATTGGTATGCTTCATTTTTTTAGCAAACTCTTTTTCATAATTGTAAAGTTCATAAATGTTTGCGGTTGTCCCTAAATCCCCACGGCAAAGCCAGCACGAATCTGCCAAATCAGCAATTCTTTCTAAATTTTTGATCGCGTCTTCCTGTTCGATTTTTGCGGTTAATGGATTTGATCCAACCACATCCCGAAAAACCTTTAATTCATTTTCATTTCGCAGGTATGAAATAGCGTAACCAACAAATTTCAACTGCTTTGTTTGTTCAATAAAACTTCGGTCTCTGTCTGAAATTTCATCAAACTTCGGATTTTTACCTTTTACCATAAAACCTTTAAATGAGCTTATTTCACCTTCCCTTAAAATTTCAGCCTGAAATTGTTGTTCACCGATTTGAACAACCTGTAAATGAATCCGACCGTCATTCAGCAAAAGCTGATCCCCTGTTTCAATATTGTTGAAAAACCATTGATGTGGTAGTGGTATTGCACTGTCTTCCTGGCAATAACTAAAATGAAACCTGGCTAATTCTCCCTGTCTTAACTCCATCGGTTCAGTCAGTTTTCCGAGTCGCGTTTTTGTGCCCTGCAAATCCAGCCAAACCGGCATGGCATCGCCTCTGTTTTGAAACGCATTTTCTAATTTCATCAGCCACCGGGAAAGCTCCTGCCAGGAGAGATGAGAACAATTGAGCCGAAAGCCTGTGGCGCCGGCATGAATTAGTTCATTAATTTGGTTCTGTACAGCCGGTCCCAGTGTTGCAATAATCTGATAAAAGTCCTTCTGATTCATTGTTTATTTTTCCGCTGCTGTTTGTATAGTTCACGTATTCGCAAAAGCATTTTATTGTAATGTCCTTCTTTGAAATCAGGAAAACTCCAGGGAAATGGAAAATAATTCCCCTTCTCATAACGAAGTGTCAAATCAGCATAAATTCCATTATCCAGATATATTTTTTGCCAATTATATTTAGCGGAAGCCAAAACAACTTTATCGTAATCCAAATATCCCGCGTCAAGGTTTACTTTTCTTTTTCCCTGAATAGCCAGTTGATCTTCAATTTCATTGCATTCAATTTTAATAGGGGCGATATCTTTGGGATTGATTAATTCTTCGAAAGACCAGAACAACCGGTAAATTGGCCAGCCCATTTCGGGTTTATAATAATCTGAAACCGCGAAATCAAACCTTTGGCTTTCAAAATCAATAGCCCCGTATTTTTCGTGAAGCTTTTCCTTTGCCGCATTCAGAAGTTCTTCATCAGAGAACAAAACAGCAATCAATAATTTTGTGGTTGGAGAGGCTAAAGGTTTCATGGTTTACCATTGTTTTAGTTTAGAATTTGACTTTATTGTTTTTTAACCGAAAGAGCGCGAAGAAGGCGCAAAGTTCGCAAAGGAAAAAATATAAAACCTTGCGGGCGACAACCTGAATTAGTTAAATTTTTCATGACTTTTCGGTAGAACAGCCGCCACAGCTGTGGCTCGTTCATCATGCGCTTTGTATTGGGACATTTGCAGACGGAGCGCCTGCTCTACATTGCCATTCAAATTAATCAAAATTTGCTTTTTATATTTTTTTCTCCACCTTTACCTGTTTCTTCACCTGATCAATAATGTTTTCTTCATATCCACAAACGCCTCACTCTCAAGCCGCACCAGATAAATTCCGCTCACTACATTATTCCCCAACTTATCCTTTCCATCCCACTTGATTGAATAACTGCCAGTTTCTTTTTGTGTTTCTACCAGACATTTTATTTCCTGACCCAGAGTATTGAATATTTTCATTCTCACAAAAGAAAACTTTGGTATTTGGTATTGAATAATTGTACTTGCGTTAAACGGATTGGGATAATTTTTTATCAAATGAGCCTTTTTAAGTTGAGTAATTTTTTCGTCATAATGTGGAATCACCTCTGTGTGAACCTGTCCATATTTATAGACGCCATTTACCGTACCGGCAAAAATTGAAGTTGGTCTTTGAAAGAAATATGCTAAAGAAGTAACTTGCTTCACTGGTAAAGTTTCACTGATATTTTGCCAGTTATACGGGGATTCACGGGTAACAGAAACACCTTTTAATGTATCACCTAAAATAAAATATGCCGGTTGAACAGGATTCAATCTTTGCCCGGCTATCATCTCGGTACAAAATAGCCAGTAGGTATATATTTGCCAGGTTTCGCCGAGATCATAACTAACATAAATCCCATCAGACCGGGTATTGCCATTTGTTGTTACAAAAACCTTCTTTTTAAAAAACTGAATCGATGAAATATTAAATGGACCTAAGTTGTAATTCCAGGTCAGCGCGTTATCCAGGCTCATGTACAATCCCTGGTCTGTGCCAACAAAAACAATATTTGAATCGGTATGAGAAACTTCAATACAATTAATCCGAAAAAGCCTTTCTTCAAAAGGAAGTGGCATAATTTTTTCCCATTTTAAGCCTTCAACAATTTTATAAAGCCCCCACTGGGCATAAAATGGATTGTACGCGCCCGCGTAAGCGGTTTTTGGATTTTGCGGATTAATACCTATGGCTGTAACTGCGGTGTCCGGGAAATTGGTATTTTCCCAAACAGCGCCCTCGTACATACTGCGATAGATTCTTCCTTTTCTATCTTCCGGGATCATGGTATATTCTTCTGTGCCAATATATAAGTTGTCGGATCAGCAGCACCAACCGAGAAATAGTGTAAATAGACAAGCGCGCCATATTCTGATTCTCCAAATAATGACAGCGGTGCGTTTTGCAGCGCTTCATTCCAGGCGGTTAAAGCACGGGTGGCGTCCCCTTCTTCCCAAAAATATTCATCAAAATCCAGAAATTTCAAAACTGCTTCACTATGACCGCTACCATGCGGTTCGTTCATACCGGGTGTGGGTGGAAAAATGTGTTCTCCGGTTCCATCCCAAATTGTTGTTGCTTTATAAACCAATTGCCCGGTGGTCCTGCTGCGGACGGAAGTTTCACCAAAATCACCTGCCGGGATTAGCCGAAAATAAAGGTCATGGTAACTGTACTCGGTCGAATCCGCAAGAGCTATGTCGTAAGGCTGCGAAAAGTAATACAAATATTTTACCTGGTAAGTTTGATAATCCATTCTCATCACGATGAAATCAACAGATCCAATATCCGCAAAAGAAAAATTTGCCCACATGAAAATAAGCTGCAAAAAAACGATTTGCTTTTTCATGATATCACTCCTCTAAATTCACGATATTATTTTTTACAGAGCGTCAAAATTTTTAATTTGCTCAAACGAATTTGTTCACGTTAAAACGAAATATTTTCTTCTTGAAAATTGAACCCCAGTTTTTCCAATCCCCGTTCCAATTCTCGCTTTTGTGATTCAGACAAATCCTGGAGCGGTGGGCGCACAGTGCTGATTCCCAAACCGCGAAGTTTCAAAATATATTTTGATGCAGCTTGCAACGGGAATTGCTGAAGAAGTTTTCGGTAAGCAGTTAGCTGTTGCTGGACATATTGTACATCCTCTTTCTTCTTTAGAGAAATAAGCAGGCTGGTCAGAAGTTCGGGAAAAGTATTTGCTACTGCCGTTATACAACCACCGGCTCCAATATCCAACGATTGCTTTATTAAAATATCATTTCCCACAAAAACATGAAGCTGCCTGAATGATTCAATGTAATACTTAGTTTCCTCCCAAAGTCCGGTGGATTCTTTTATTCCTAAAAAATTCTGGAATCCAAGCAATGCTTTGATCACTGTTCCGGTGATTTTAATTTTTGTTACCTGCGGCATATTATATAAAAATATTGGCAGTTGAATCCGGTTAAAAATTTGAATATAATAATCAATCAATCCCACGTCATTGATGTTTTTATAATAATACGGAACAGCGATCAAAACCGCGTCAACGCCTTTTTCTTTACCATATTCACTCAGCCCAATTGTATCAACAAAAGAAGAAGTGCCAGTCTGCATAATCACCTTCAAATTGCCCCTGAATTTCAACACCCAGGAAATAAGATTTTTTCGCTCTTCCACGGACAAAGATGGGAACTCTCCATTGGTCCCGGAAACCAGCACGCCCTGTATTCCCTTTTGATTTAAAAATTCCAGGTGGCGGCGAACAAATTCATAATCAATGGAAAAATCGCGAGAAGAGAAAGGTGTGAGTATTGGCGCGAAAACTCCTTCAAATTGTTTGTAAACCATTAATTACGTGCCTCCATTAATGACTTCAATATCGATTTTAAAGCGAATCCAGACTTCTGTTTTAATCCTTTAGGTATTATAAAGATTCAAAATAATTTCAAAGGTCAATATAAAAGAAACATTTTTCGTAACGCATCAGTTATGGGAGTATAGTTATGGGAGTATTCAAGATGTCGCACACTTGAAATAGTAATTGTTGATACTATCTATAAAATCAATAAATATAATTGTTGATGGCACAATTTATTACTTAGTGGAAGTGTACGACATCTCTGTCTGCCACCTGTATATGAGGTATTACCATTTTTCAAGCCGGTTTCTAAGTAAAAAAATTATCAGTACAAATTTACCAGATTTAATATTAATAGTCAAGTTTAAGTTTAAAAATAATTAAATTTTTTCTTGCTTTCGAAATTTTATTTTTGTATATTCGCTGTGATTTTTGTAACAGTGTGAATAATATCACAAAGCAAGCGTTTGCCATGAAACAAATACCGGAAAAAGCTATTGAAAGACTTATTCTCTACCGGCGGATTTTGATGAGCCTCAATCCATCGGATAGACCAAATATCTTTTCCCATGAATTAGCAACGCTAAGCGGTTTTTCATCAGCACAAATCAGGCGCGACTTAATGGCGATTGGGTATTCAGGCTCTCCCGTAAAAGGATACAGTCTAAACAATTTAGTTGAAAGTCTCAATGAATTTATTGATTCAGAAGAAAAGCAGCACGTAGCAATCATCGGTTTGGGTCAACTCGGCAGAGCAATTCTTAATTATTGCAAAAACAGAAGAAAAAAAATCGAAATCGTCGCGTCCTTTGATAAAGATCCCCAAAAAACAGACCAGGTGATTTTGGGAACCCATTGCTATGGAATTGATAAACTGGAAAAAATTATCAAAGAAAAGAATATTCGTGTGGTTATTTTAGCAATTCCCGCAGAGGAGGCACAGGAGATGGCAGAAAGAATAATGAAAGCCGGCATCAGAGGAATCCTGAATTACGCGCCAACAAACCTGTATTTGGATAATGATGTTTTTGTGGAAAACCGCGACATGATTTTAGCTGTTGAAAAAGTAGCCTACTTTTCCAGAAAAATCGATAAAGAAGGATTTGTTGAATCGCTAAGCTGACCAAAATACAATATTAAATAATCAATAACAGACATAATTAAACTCAAATCAATAAAATCTAAAATGAAGGGGACATTCCCTGACGTTAAGGAGAAAATATGAACAATCATTCCGCTAAAAGAAGGATCGGCTTCATTGGCATTCTCGTGAATGAGCCGGAAAAATCCTACAACACTTTAAACGATATTCTTCATCAACATGCTTCAATTATCGTCGGTCGATTAGGCATACCTTACCAGGAACGGAACCTTTCTATTATTTCACTTGTTGTGGACGGAGATAACGATGAAATCGGCGCTTTAACCGGAAAAATCGGTCAACTCTCCGGAGTAACTGTTAAATCAGCTTTTGCTAAATTATAGGATTTGCCTTTTTATTAAAATTAGTCTTGTGCAAAATTAAAAAAGACAGCAATTATAAACTGGCATTCCTCTAAATTTGCAGCCAATAAAACACACTATTTCAAACAAGGAGAAACAAATATGAAACGTCTAATCACCGGAATTATTTTTCTATTCATTGGAAACTCAATTCTAATTGCTGAGAGTAAAACATTGGATTCAGATTCAATTAGAGTTAAATATGAGCTCGCCCGTGTTGTCATCACCGCGAACCGATATGAAAAGAATGTTTTTGAAACACATGTCCCGGTTAATGTTATTTCAGAGCAGCGAATTTGGCAAAAAAATTCTTCCAGTTATGGAGAGTTGGTTGATCAGATAGCCGGAGTTACCCATTCCAATGCTGGACCCTGGAGCCAGAAAGTTTCAGTCAGAGGACTGGTGGGTCCCCATGTTTTGACATTGATAGACGGAATGCGGGTAAATTCGTTACGAAGTTATGGAAATCACGCGCATTTAATCGATGTCAGCCAAATTGAAAAAGTTGAAATAATCCGCGGACCAGCTTCAATTCTCTATGGCTCCGAAGCAGTTGCCGGCGTAGTCAATTATATCACGAGAAAACCTGTTTTTAAAAGTGATGGATTTCATCTTCAGGGAAATGTTGGGTTTCAATATAGCACCGTTAATCAGCAACAATCCGAACAATTACATTTATCCGGTGGCATTGGCGCCTGGTCATTTCTTTTTGGCTTAAGCAACCGACAAGCTGGAAACATCGATACACCGCAGGGGAAATTACAAAACACTGGTTTCAATGGATATTCAGTTGAAACCAAACTTG
>NBLI01000240.1 GCA_002084535.1 Candidatus Zhuqueibacterota bacterium 4572_119 | reverse complement strand
AGTGTACGACATCTCTGTCCGCAACCAGTAAGAGAGGTATTAAAATGTGTAACATATTGTATTCAAGATGTCGCACACTTGAAATTGTAATAATTAGTCATGTTCAAAGCTTCAATAAATATATTTGTTAAGCGATGCATTACCTGCTTTTTCAAAGTGTACGACATCTCTGTCCGCAACCAGTAACTGAGGTATTACCTACCCCACCAAATTAATCCTTGTTTTTTTTATAACCTTTTGTTAAATTACTCTCCAAATTATAATGAAATAAATAAGTACGGTCAACTTGAATTAGCATCTTTGTAAAACAATCAGGAAATCGATGAAAAATATTTTAAAGCTTTATAAATTTTTACTGCGCCATTGGGGCTACCTGGTTTCAGGTATGTTTTTTATGTTTGGGTTCGCGTTGTTGAGCGGATTAAGCCTGACCATGGTCGTTCCCCTGTTCGATTATGTTTTTACTCAACGGGAAACAGAGATCATTTATACGAAATATTCAGAATTTTCAGCCGCATTGGGAAGCGCCATCGATAATTTCGTAACACAAGCCGGTGGTTTATTTGCGCTGCGCGATGAAAAACTGCGGGAGCCTTTTGTTGACGCGTTGAAAAACATTCTGGAGTTAACAGATCCCTGGCTATTGCTGATCGTAATTTGTATCAGCTTCCTGATTCTTGTTTTTGTAAAGAATATCTTCTTTTTTATGAACAAACTGACCTTTGCCAATTTGCGCGGTAAAACAATACTGGACATCCGTAATGAAATTTTCAGCAAATATCTCCATCAATCACTGAAATTTTTTAATATCAATAAACCGGGCGATTCCATTGTTCGCATGGTAAATGATGTGAATATTGTCAGTGAAATGTTCCTGTTTCAAATGTTCAATTTGGTGCGGGATTTTTTCCTGCTCATTGTTTACGCGACCATCGCGATTTCTTTGAACAGCAAATTTTTCTTCATGAGTTTAATTATCCTGCCCCTGTTCAGTCTGACAATAGCCTGGCTGGGAAAAAAAATTAAAAAATACGCCAAGCGCATCCAGCAAAAATTTTCTGATATGTTTTCGAATATCGAGGAAGTTTTGAACAGCATGAAAATCGTCATCGCTTTTTCGCGTGAGAATTACGAGCTTGAGAGATTCAAAAAAATCAACCGGAAATATTTTTTGTTCTGGCGAAAATCCGTTATTTACGCGGGCATCAATACACCGTTGGGAGAACTGCACGGAACGTTGACGGCGATACTGGTCATTCTCGTTGGTGGAAGAATGGTGCTTGATCCTTCCAGTGGATTCTCCTCCGGTGAATTTCTCATGTTTTTATTCGCGATTTTTTCCATGCTGCACCCGTTAAAAACACTGACCAAAGCTTACGCTGACATAAAGCGCGCCCAGGTTTCCGTGGAAAGAATTTTCTATATTTTAAACCAGGATGAAGACATAAAAACGGTCAGCAATCCGGTTCGGATAAATAATTTTGAACGAGACATTGTTTTAAAAAATGTCAACTTTGGCTACAACGAAAATACTGATGTATTGAATAATATCAACCTGAAAATTAAAAAAGGTGAAAAGGTCGCCTTTGTTGGCAGCAGCGGCGCGGGAAAGACGACACTGGTCAATCTCATTCCCCGAATGTACGAAATCAACAGTGGGGAGATTTCTATCGATGGCGTGAATATCAAGCAACTTGATTTGAAAGACCTGCGCACGCTTTTCGGGACAGTTACCCAGGATTCGATTCTGTTCACCGACACCATCGGGAATAATATCCGCTATGGCTCCCTGAAAGAAATTACCGACGAGCAACTCCGTGAGGCAGCCCGCATCGCTTACGCTGATGAATTCATTGAGCAATTCCCGAATCAGTATAATGAGCCGCTTCAGCAAAAAGGCTCCAATCTTTCCGGTGGGCAAAAGCAGCGGCTTTGTATCGCGCGGGCAATTGTTAACAATCCGCCGATTCTGATTTTTGACGAAGCTACCAGCGCCCTTGATTCAGAGGCTGAACAAAAAGTACAACTTGCCATTGACCAGGCAACTAAAAACCGCACGGTTTTAATCATCGCGCATCGTTTGTCAACCGTGCTTGCCGCGGACAAAATCGTGGTGCTGGACAAGGGTAAAATTGTTGGTATAGGCAAGCATAAAGATTTGTTAAAAACTTGTGAGCGGTATAAGACATTGTATAATTTGCAGTTTGAGGATAAATAAAAATGAACCGCTAATCCACCAAAAAAACGGCGGACTTGTAGTTCCGCCAATTACACTAAAAGTTAATTCGAGAAAATCTGTGAATTAGTGGCTAATAAAATAAATCCGGTTGGAAATAAAACATGAAAATCAGTGGATTCTCGTTTGTCAGAAATGGAATTAAATTATATTATCCGGTCGTGGAATCGATCAAATCGATACTGCCCATTGTCGATGAATTTGTCATAGCTATCGGCAAAGGCGATGAAGATGATACCACACGGGAGCAGGTGCAAAACATCGGCGATTCGAAAATAAAAATCATTGACACAGAGAAGTACTTCAAAAAGGGCGTGATCAACGGTATTCAAACCAACATTGCCAAGGAAGCCTGTTCCGGTGATTGGCTTTTTTATTTGCAGGCGGACGAAGTTGTCCATGAAAAATATTTGCCCACAATTAAAAACCGCTGCAAAGAATTATTGGATAAAAAAGAAGTTGATGGGCTGCTATTCCGTTACAAACATTTTTGGGGAGACTATGAACATTATCACCGCGGACACGGCTGGTATCCCAACGAAATTCGCGTCATCCGCAATGAGCCGGATATTTATTCATGGCAAAGCGCGCAATCCTTTCGCCGCTATGATTATTATGATAATCCGCGGCAGCCGGACGGTCATCACAAAATTCGTGTTGCCAAAGTTGATGCCGAGATATTTCATTACGGCTGGGTACGTCCTCCCCATTTAATGCAGAATAAAAAACGGGCATTGGATTCGGTTCACTGGGGTTTAAAGCGGGCAAAGGATTATTATGAGAAAGCTCCCGAAGAATTTGATTATGGCCCGATGAGCTTACTTGAAAAATATCGAGGTACGCATCCCAAAGTGATGAAGAATATGACTTCTAAATTGAACTGGCAGGACAAATTGCAATTATCCGGTAAACCCAACAAGTACAGGGAACCGCACAAACACGAAAGGCTCAAATACAGGTTTTTGTCATTTGTAGAAAAATATTTAATAGACGGCAAGCAGATCGGTGGATTTAAGAATTATATTTTATTAAAGGATGTTTAATGGTTTAAAGTAAACATCAAAATTTTACCTTTCGACTCCGCTATTCCGAGAGAGACGCCTGGTTTTATTGAAAATATTGACTTCCAGATTCCTCGATTCCGCCCGCAGAAGCGGGACCCGCTCGGAATGACAATTGATCAGAACAGGATTAAGTAGGAATAATTTATGCCAAACAAAATTTTAATGATCCCTGATTTTCCTAATTGGGCTTTGGACAAAAACGCGAAAGATTTACTCAAATATAATAAGTCAAATCTGCAATTAGACCTTTGTTACGCGGAAGATTTTTTCAAAGACTGGCAAAAATATTACGCTGAATATGATTTGCTCTTTCCCATGTATATGGGCACATTTTTTTCATTATTAAAAAAATCAATCCCCACGGATAAAGTCATCACCGGCGTCCGTTCATACAACCGCTGGGACAAAGGCAAGACACAACCACCGGGTTATGATGTCAAACCACCAGGGAAAATTATTCGCAAATTAAAAAAAGCGGTGTTGCTGAATACACACTGCCAGAAATTATGGTATATTTTTGTTCAACATCTCCCAATCATTCACACAAAATATACCTGCGATCTGGAAACATTTTACCCGGAAAAGAAAAAGTCTAAAAATAAAAAGTTAATCATAGGCTGGACTGGCAGCCTGACCAATCACCCGGGAAAACGCGGATTCCATGAATTCATCAAACCGATCTGTGATGAGATAGATGGCATTGAATTGAAAGTCCAGGCTAAGGAAGACAAATTCATCACCGATGATAACGAGATGCGCGAATTTTACAATTCTCTTGATCTATATATCTGCGCTTCCCGCGCGGAAGGCACACCACGCCCGGTCATTGAAGCCGCTGGCTGCGGCATCCCGGTGATCACCACCGACGTGGGAATTGTGCCGGAGCTTATTGAAGAAGGAATAAACGGATTTATTGTGGATAGAAATTACACCGCGATTAAATCCGGTTTAGAAAAAGCGTTATCTTTGCGGGAAAAATTACCGGTGATGGGAATTCTAAAAAGCCCTAAAGGGCTTTCACCCTGATTGGGATTCGATCTTTTCTCCGCCATGAATGGCGGAGTTAGTCAATTATAATTACTTAAGTTATATGTTATAACTAACCACATCCTTTAGGATGGGGGCTACATAATTCTGAAAAAATCGGGACTTTAGTCCCTTTTTTGAGTAAACTCAATTATAAAAACAAAATTTAGCTTTTAATAAAACTTAAATTTCTAAATTGAATTATTCTACTATGGTTGTTTATTGACTATTTTTTGTATTATTTACAATTTTATTTTTAGAGTGAAGGGGAGCAATTTCATAAAGCTTGTAAACCGTTGAAACGGTTTATAATGTCTTGTTTTTTTTAACAATTCCACCATAATGAATCATGGTGATTTTTAACAAAAAGTTGAATCATCACCTTTATTTACAGGCTGTCCGAAAATTGCTAAAATTCACCAATAGTGTCATTTCGAGTCCGCTGCGGCGGATCGAACTTTGCGGAATTGCACCCGAAATTTTATCAAAAAATTAAGTCTGACTTTTTAGTATTCAATTTTGAATTTTACGTAAAATAAAAAATTTAAGGAGCAAAAATGGTTATCGGTGTCGGTAAAGAAATAAAGACAGACGAGCATCGCGTTGGTCTTCAACCATTCCAGGTCAAAGAGCTTGCTGAATCCGGGCATAAACTATTAATAGAAGATAATGCCGGGGCTGACGCAGGATTCTCCAATGAGCTTTATGAACGAAACGGCGCGGAGATCGTTGATAAAGACACGCTCTATCAAAAATCTGAAATGATTTTAAAAGTAAAATGTCCATTACCGGAAGAGCTAAAGTATTTGCGGGACGGACAAATCCTGTTCACTTATCTCCATTTTGACGAAAATATTCCACCAGAGAAACTCACAAACATCATTGACACCGGTGTGACCGGACTGGCGTATGAATGGGTCAGCAAAGGAAGTTCACTGCCTTTATTAGAACCCATGAGCGCGATTACCGGTATCCTTTTCGCCACACGCTCTATGGAGTTGCTCGCCCAATACAAAGGGAAAATCCCCGGTAAATATATATCAACTATAAATCCCGCGAAAGCCCTGATCATCGGCGTGGGCCATATTGGAACAAACGCTCTGAATGTTTTATTAATGAATCGAGTAAAAGTCGATATCGTTGACAAAAACCCGGAGACGCTTGACAGCCGGGTGGCAAGATACATGGACGCGGAATTTTGGAATCAAAACAAAAATGATGTTGACATTATCACCTTTGATCAAAACAAACCGGAACAAGCCATAAATGAAATGACCAAACGGATGCATACCTACGACATCGTTCTTCTTTGCGCGGTGAGAAGACCTGACTTTCCTAAGGAAAAATGTGAATATCTCATCACCCGCTCAATGATTAAAAAAATGGAAAATAACAGCATTTTTTGTGACACAACCGCCTGTGACAAAGACCTGGCAGAAACTGCCATTTCCAGTGAGAAAATGGATTATATTTATTTTGATGAGGGTGTGTTGCATTATAATTGTGATCACATTCCGTCTTACGTAGCAAATTCTTCTACACAGGCTTTGACCGCCGCGACATTCCCATATATAAAAATGCTGGCGGAAGGCTTCAGACCAGCCGTTAGTAAATCCAAAGGATTGTTTGAATCAGTCATGTGTTACAAGAAGAAACTGATCCATGAATATTCGGCGAAAAAGAAAGGTCTCGCGTTTACCAATTTAAGGGAATTATTATGAACCTAACGCCGGAACAATACAAATCTGTTACCATTGGTATCTTGGAAGGTTTTAAAGAAAACAGTACAAAGCATTATAAAGCCGCCTGTGAAGAATTAGGGATACCCTATGAAATAATAAATTTTGTTTCCCCTGATTGGATAAAAAATATTGAGCAATCCAAAGCTGATATTTTCGTGGCGCAGCCAGAAGTCTGGGTCTCTGTTGAAAAACAAATGTTCGATGAAAAATTTTATTTTTTAGTGAACGCGATGGGAAAAAAGCTCTATCCATCTTTTAATGAATTTTTTATTTATGAAAATAAACGTAACATGGCATACTGGCTTGAAATAAATAAAATGCCTCAACCTGTGACCAAAGTTCTTTATCTTCGTTATAAAAAATTGAAAGACCTTCTCCCCTGTCTCGAAGGATTTGATTTCCCATTAGTTTACAAAACCTACATCGGATCAGCTGCCGCCGGAGTAAAAATTTTAAAAAATCTTGCTGAAACAAAAAAGCTGCTAAAAAAAATTATCAAAAAGGGCTTCGTTCGTAGTCCGGGAAACAAGAAAGATGTTCAATGGGGTTATGCCATTTTCCAGCAGTTTATAAAAGACGCCAAAGAATGGCGCGTAATTAAAATCGGTGATTCCTACTTCGGCCATCAAAAGTTACAAAGTGGTGGATTTCATTCAGGATCAAACAAAGTTGGTTGGTATGATCCGCCAAAAGAGTTACTTTTTCTCTGCAAAGACATTTGTGATAAAGGAAATTTCTCTTCTATGGCATTGGATGTTCTTGAGGATAAGGACGGGAATTATTATGTTAGTGAATTGCAAACGATTTTCGGTTCTTATGATTCTTCGCAAATGTATATCGATGGAAAACCTGGTAGATACATTTTCAAGGAAAAGGATAAAAACTGGATATTTGAAGAGGGATATTTTAATCAAAATTACTCTCATAACCTGCGGCTTGAACACGCGGTATCACAAGTACTGCGAGAGCGGCAACAAAATAAAGCCAATTAAAAATGTTCACGACATCCGTAATAATAGCCACATACAACCGGGCAGATTTTTTAATAAATTGTCTGCTTTCATTGATTCATCAATCTCAACTCCCGGATGAAATTATTATTTCGGATGATGGATCAACCGATGATATGCTGGATGCAATCAGAAAAATTCTGCCACAAATACCGGTAAAATTGAAATTTGTACAGCAGGAAAATAATGGCTTCCGGCTGGCAAAAGTCCGAAACAATGGCGTTCGCGCTTCCCGCGGAGATTATCTGGTCTTTGTTGACCAGGATTTAATATTCACAAAAAATTTTATTAAAACATTTGTCGAAAACAGAAAAGAAAATCAATTCTGCGTCTCTTACCCGGTGCGGTTGTCGGCGACGCAATCAGATTTACTTGATCAATCAATTATCGGTCAGTTTGGTTTTTATAAATTTTTAAAAAAATTTCAACGGGAAAAAATAAAAAAACAGTATCGAAAAGAATACATTTATTATATATTAAAAAAGCTACGGCTGCGGGAAACCGGTCCTAAGCTTAGGGGAGGTGCTGCTGCCATTAACCGGAGTGATTATTTCAAAGTTAATGGATATGATGAAAAATATCAGGGCTGGGGCAATGAAGATGATGATATGGGAAAACGGCTCTACCGGGCAGGAGTGATTGGTAAAAATCCATTTTACCGGGAATTTCCATTGCATCTTTACCATCCGCCGCACCATGAAAACGGTGAGCGTATTAATAATCCATATTACAAAAACCGCGTTAAAGAAATCCGCGCCGGGGATTTTAGAAGCAAATATGGAATAGAGAATCCTTTGGATGAAAATAAATTTGAAGTAACAGAATTAAATTGAATTACCGGATACAGAAATGGC
>NBLI01000239.1 GCA_002084535.1 Candidatus Zhuqueibacterota bacterium 4572_119 | reverse complement strand
TGGTTCCGGCAAAGCCTACGCGCTCAATGGTGAAGTGGATTTGCGGTTTGATAAAAATCCCAAAAACGATTGTTATTTTGGATCATTGAACGGTGATGTTGATATCGAGCTTCGGGCGGGTTTTTCCGCTGACCTGACCATCAAGACATTCAACGGCGATGTGTACTCGGATTTTCCAGTCACGTATTTACCCGATGTTACTGTAAATAAAAAGAAAAAAGGGAAAAAGTTTTACTATAAAACCAGTAAAAAAACGAGGATTCGCATTGGTGACGGCGGACCGGAAATCGAACTGGATGGTTTTAATGGTGATATGAATTTGTTGAAACGATAATTAATTTGGAGTACAGTTCCGCTTTTACGGGATTGGTGTAGAATTAACACAGTTAATTCACTTCATAAAACAAACATTGGAGGTTAATCGTGAAAAAGCAATTCCTGATAACAATTATTTTTGTTCTTTTAGCGAGCATTTTTACCTATGCTCAGGACACGGATAAAATAGCTGTTCCATTGAGCGATCCGTCCAAGCCAGTGATGCTGGAAGCTTCACTGATGAGTGGGGGGATTACCGTTATTGGCTATGACGGAAAAGAAGTAATCGTGGAATCCAAAGTTCGTGAAAAAAAACTGGATGAAGCTGAAGACCTTAAAGACGCGGAAAAAGAAGCACTCGGGGAATACCGAGTTGCGCGCCGGAGTGAAAGAAGCAGAGGATCCAAAAGATCCAGACAGAGTAAACGGGAAAAAACGAACGACAAAGCCAAAGGCATGACGCGGCTGAACATTAACAGCAGCGGCTTGACTGTCGAAGAAGAGAATAACGTCATTGAAGTCAGTGTTGATTCATGGCGGCGCGCCTACGACCTGAATATTAAAGTCCCCAGGCGTACATCCCTGAAGTTGAACTGTATGAACAACGGCGATATTCTGGTCGAAAATGTTGAAGGTGAATTTGAGGTTGAAAACCTTAACGGCGCGGTAACTTTAAGAAATGTATCCGGTAGCGTAACCGCCCATTCGCTGAATAAAGATGTCACTGTTACTCTGAACAAAGTTGACGCGAAGAAATCCATGTCGTTCAGTACCATGAACGGAGACATCGATGTTACTTTTCCGAAAAACACGAAAGCCACGCTAAAATTGAAATCGGACATGGGAGATATTTATAGCGACTTTGATATGTCCAAACATAAGATCACTAAAAAGGTGGATAAGAAAGATTCCCGCGGCTCTGGTGGTAAATATAAAGTTGTGGTGGAAAATACAATGCAGGTCGCGTTAAATGGAGGCGGTTCTGAAATGCAATTCACCAGTTTTAATGGTGATATTTATGTGCGACAGGGGAAGTAGGTGGTGATTGGTGATTGGTGAGTGGTGAATGGTGATTTGTGATTGGTATGTTTTGTCGGTTGGAGGGTTTAAATTCTTTTTGATGAAGTTTTGTTAAAATTCTAATGCCAGATGTTTTTAGAGCGTCTGGCATTTTGTTTTTAAAATAAAACAAAAAACTATTTTGTCTTACTTTGAGTTTATAAAAAAAAATGTAAAAGCCACCTTTACTTTCCAGCTAAAAGTTAGCGGAATAATTCTGCAATAGTTAAAAGGGCATTTAATTTCCAAAATAAAATTTTATATTTTCATTATTCCTTCCCATGCCAGTCCGGCAGTTTGTATTTCGTATTTCTAAATTTTCCATAAAACAACCTGTCACCATAGTAAATCAAATGTCGGGACAGATTGTTTCGCTTTACTATCCAGCGGACCATGTTATGTATCATTGTATTTGGATTGGAATAGGGGCACACTTTCAAACAAACAGAACAATCAGACCCCTGGGTCCTCCAGAATCGGTAGCAGCTTTCTTGTTCACTCTGCCATTTTTCCACACCCTGAATCACTTGTTTTTCCGCTTGCTGAATGGAAGCGCTGGGGCAGTTTGTAGCGCATTTTTTACAAATTGAGCAAAAGTGCTGAACACCAAAATTTAGCGGTTTGTCGTGCTGCAATTCCATGTTTGTGGTTACTATGGAGAGTCGTACCCTGGGACCAAACTTAGGAGTTATGAGGAGACCAAGCCTGCCCAATTCTCCGAGGCCAGCATCGACAGCAATTGGTACGCACAAAACCCGGTAGTTGCCATCCACATGCGCCCGCGCCTCATAGCCAAGCTTGTTGATGTAGCGTGCAACGGTCATGGCGATTTTCGCGGCTTCAAAATATTTGAAAGCGCTTTCAGTTGTTGCCGCGCTGTCCGGCGCGTGCTTGATCATTTCATAGTCCATTTCCACAGCAATGGCGATGGCGTTTTTGTGCTTCAGCGATATGGGCGCTCCCCATTTTCCCGGACTTCTGCCGATATGGCTGTAAATGTATGCCGGATTTAGTTTGGTTATGCCAACGAGGTCTGCCCCCAGGTAACTGGCAAAACCTTTGATCCTGCTGCTAAATTCTTCGGGAGACGCTTTGGTAACGACTTTGCTATTTTCCGGCGTCCACTCGATTTCCCGGCTGATTTTATTGACGACATCAAACGTGGCATCCTGATAGATGGACGTAAACTCGTGATAACTTCGCGCCCCGGGTTCACCTAATTCGGGAAGTTCCCGGATCGCGTTGTCAATTTCTTTCTTTTCCGGTCGGCTTTTATAATATGTCTCAAATTCTTTTGAACCTGGTTTAATCGTGTAAAACCGGTGAAAAATGGCGTCCCGTTCGTCGATGGGAGATTGAGAATCGACTATGCTTAATGGTGTTGTTTTGCTGGGAAGAATTGTGATAATTAGGAAAGTAAATAAAACCAGGATTGTAATAGAGCCGGAAAGATAAAAATAGTCAAATAGCGGATAAAAGAATAATATTAAATGGACAATCAGAAACGGTGAAAAAATAAACAAAGTATTCCTGAAAGCTTTCCATTCTTTTTCCCGGATAAAAGTAATGATATTTTTCGGAATTATGTAGTCCCCATCCTAAAGGATGGGGTTAGTCAAAACATATAACTTAAGTAATTATAATTGACTAACTCCGCCATTTATGGCGGGGGAAAATAGAATCCCAATCAGGGTGAAAGCCCTTTAGGGCTTTTTAGAGTGAACTCATTAATAGAAAGATATTTTTTAAATTCCCGCTGATATTGGTAAATATTAGTGAGAAATGGATAAATGTCGTGTGCTCAATAAACAGATCATGTATTTGGCAACTATTATTCCAGATGATTACCGAGCAATGGATTACTAATTTGTCCTGAGAATTAGGGTGTCCTGATTTAGCGAATAATAAAACTTGTCTGTCACTTTTACACCAATTGATCCAATCGTTTTTTTAGCCCGGCGCTGTTTTTAGGTGTCCAGCCAAACGCTTTTTCCCAAACTTCGGAACTTTCCATACAGAGATAAACAAAAACATCGGGCGCGATTTTTTTAATCCACTGGTACATTTTGCCGAACATCTCGATTCGTAAAGGTTTGAAATATCTCATTTTTCCGTCGATGCCGGGAAATAGTTCACCGTAAACAATTTTTGAATGGGGATGGTTAGCGCGAATCGTCTTATCTAAAAGCGGCGGGTAGCGCAGCGCGCCCAGGCTGATCCAAACTATATTCTCCGGTTTTATTTTAGCAAATATTTTTTCTACAATAGCAGAATAATCTTTTTCCCATTGAGAATAATAAATCATTGGATCAAAATGAAAAGCGATTTTAAAACCGGCGTCCTGGCATAACTCCGCAGCGTCCAGTCTCTGTTCCAGTGTGGGAGCTGCTGATTCCTCACGGGCGGCGACTTTCGCGGAATTCATGGACCAGGCAACCACAGTCCGACCGTTGTGCGGTTCATTGATAAAATTATTAATAAGAGTTGTCTTTGTTTTTAATTCGAGAAGGCAGTTTTTTTTATCTTTAAAAAAGGACACCAGTTCTCTGCTGTATTCGGTGAGGTGGTCTGTGCTCAAACTATCTGCTAATTCACCTGTACCGATACGGAATATTTTAGCGGGATGTTGAGTCAGTTTTTGATCCAACTCTGAAAACAGATCTTCCGTATTGACATACACAGTAATGAATGGACTGTTCAAATAGCCCTGCAAAATGCAATAAGAACAGTTGATCTCACAGTTATTCACCAGGTTCAGAATCTGGTAACCGCAGCAGATGTGCCGCTGAGTGCCGGGACAAAATTTTAGAAACTCACTTTTCTGGTTTGCCAAAATCATTGGCTTTGTCAATGGAGTGAAATCGTTTGTATTAGGCTTGTATTGGGCGATGAAATCGGATAAATCATCGATCTGTCTCGTATGCTGCTCAGGAAGTTTTGACAAAATTCGACTCGTCACCGGGTGAGAAACAATCGATTTTTCAATAAAGATTTCCAAAGGTTTATATTTTGAAATTGACATTAGTTAGACCAGGTTTTCTAAATCTTTGATTTTTAGTTTGTTCTCTTCTGAATTTAAAAGCGATATTAAGTTAGTAAATTCTTGTTCCGACTTGAATATTAGCTCCAGCGAATACTTATTCGACTCAAAAAAAGGTGAAGAGCGCAATAAAGCATTTGGCGGTAATTTCAGGTTTTTCTTAATGAGTTCAAATTTTTCTTCAATTTTTGAATAATTTGGATAGCGTATTTTTTTTAATAAAATTTTTATTCGATTTGTTTTAACGGGTGCTGTCAATGAATTGTCTTTCATAATGATCTGAAAATCCGAATCAAGCAATATATCATTTGTACTTTTTCCGGTTATCGCCTTTATATCAGCAAAAAGTTGGACGAATTCTTTTTGTTTGTTCTTGCCAATTCTCAACAATCGAAACAGATCATAAAGAGCGGTTCTGTCTTTTGCAGCCATTTTTTGAATCCCGATAGCACTGTCAATGGAAATAAAGTCCTCATTAATTGACATTTGCAGATTTTTATCCATTTCGCTTATCGCGAGATATCTCTGGATAACTTCGGGATTCTTCCCCAATTCCAGCAATGGAAGGTATTCAGTAATAATCTTTTCTTTTTTAATTTGAAACTGGTTCAGCAGTTTATGAATAATATTGGCTTTCTCAATGGTACTAAAAAACCGTGTTCCAATGTTATCATAAAAATTCAGCAAAAAAAAATCAAATTCGGGTTGGCTATTTTTTGAGCTGTAAACCTTTGCTTCAACTTGAACAAGATTGAGATTTTTTAGCGCGGTCAACCGCCTGATACCAGTGATAATACGGTATTTTTTATCTGGTAACAATTCTAAAACCGGTGGATTTATCACACCTGCTTTTTTTATTGATTGAGCTAAAAGGGAATTGCTTGGCTCAAATGTAAATATATAACTTGAATCGTCAAAATCAATGGATTCAAGTTTAACTTTTTGTACGCGATAATCTGACATTAAAAGTAACTCCTGAAAAATTTTTCTCATGTTGCTTCGCACAATCAC
>NBLI01000029.1 GCA_002084535.1 Candidatus Zhuqueibacterota bacterium 4572_119 | reverse complement strand
GGGCGAATACAAAGCTCAGAACCTGTAAGCAATAATTAAAAACAATTATCAGAGAGGTTGCCTGAATTATACAGGCAGCCTCTTTTTTTTTGAGTTAGTGAGCGGTGATTAAATAGCGAAATGATCCCACCCTTCTGGTTGGAGTTTCATTTTTTGCTGATTTGTCTTTATCAAAGAAAGTCCTTTATCTTTGGGAGTAATTCTGCCAACTTCAGTGATAGCTGTTTTTGTTTCCCGGGATATCTTTTCTAATATGTGTATAGGTACTTCCTGTTTTACAGTGAAAAGCAACTCATAATCTTCACCAGCATGTAAAGCAAATTCAAGATATTTTTTCCCGGTTAGCTTTTCAAACTCGCCAAAAGCTTTTGGGAAAGGAAGTTTTTCCTGATGAATTTCCGCGCCAACCTGGCTCATTTCACAAATATGGTTCAAGTCACTGACAAATCCATCACTGATATCGATCATTGCGGTTGCTAAATTTGAACCGGCAATTTTTTTGCCAAGCGCTATTTCTGGAAAAGGAAGCAGATGCTTATCGATCAAATTTTCAAATCCCGGGGGTGAGGTTTTTCCATATTCATTTAACAAATGTAATCCAGCTCCAGACATACCGATTTTTCCGCTAATAAAAATTCTGTCCCCAACCTTGGCGCCGCTTCTTGTTAAATAAGATCCAGCCGGTGCCTCCCCCAGCAATGTGATATCGAGAATTAATTTATTACCGGACCGGGCAAGGTTCCCACCGACAATCAGGGTTGAAAAATCCGCGAGCTGATCTTTTATCCCCTCAAACAATTTTTCAAATGACGATACCGGGAAATTTACAGGCAGCCCTAAAGAGATTAAGGCATAAGTCGGGGTACCACCCATTGCGGCAATATCGCTCAAATTTACTGCTGCTGCCCGGCGTCCCAATTGGTAAGGAGAAATAAAATCAAGTTGAAAGTGCTGATCCTCGATCTGGATGTCGCAGGTAGCGAGCAAAACACGATTCCGGTCGAGTTTAATCACGGCAGTATCGTCACCAATAGGAACGAGCAAGTTGTCGTTTTTGGCGTCTGGTAATATATTTTTTATCCGGTTGATTAAATTAAATTCACCGGCATCACTCACTGTTTGATTGGAATTATGCAAATTAGGTCCTTTTTGTTTTGTTGGTGGTTGAATTATAATCTGAAATTCAGGAAAATTGAATTTTATTTTTCTTTGTTAAAAATTTGACAACGGGTGAAAATTGAGATATAGACTTAAACAGGGGACAAAGACACATAATTGATTTTTTCACATGTTAAGCCAAATGTAATACATCAGATACAGGTGGCAGACAGAGATGTCGTACACTTCAACTAATTAATAAATTGTGCCATCAACAATTATATTTATTGATTTATTAGAGATAGTATCAACAATTACAATTTCAAGTGTGCGACATCTTGAATACTCGCCATAACTGAGGCGTTACAGCCAAATTAACATTTTGCTTGACATTTTAATAATATTTATTAGCTTAATAGGTATATCAACGGATGTTTTTTCTCGCGTTTGTAAGTTTTACTTTTAATTATATCCAATTACTATTCTTGGAGGGATAAAATGAAATTAAATGCACCCAAAAAAATAACCTGGTGGATTTCTTTAGTGTTAGCAATCATTGCTATTATTGTTTATTTCACGAAGTTTCTTGGTTCTTTGGAACCCCATGTATTTATTATTTTATTAGTTGCTTTTATACTCCTGTGGCTTGGAACCTTTGTTAAAGGTCTCTGACGTTTTACTTCATTAATTATTTTTTAACGTAACAATAGGGACTTATTTTATTTTTGCGAGAAAAGCAATCTTTGATGGAATAAATTTAACAGCCCCTGATCCAATATACGCGAGGGAGGACGAAAGTCTTTGCTAAAAACGGATCGGGGGTTTTTAATTCAAATAAAAAGTCCCGCGTTATAGTGAGCGGGATTGATACCTTCTGATGAATAGTTGATATTAGTTTCAACTGCTTATTAATCCTGTTTAGGATAGTATCGCTTTTTTTTACTTTCTTTAAGCAGGTCCATGTCTAACAAAACCAATCCATCGACAACATTTGAAAAACTTTCATCGACTCCAAATTCTAAAAACTTCACACCATCTGCTTCACACAATTCGGAATATCTCCTGAAAAGTACTGGTACGGAATAGCCGTAATTTTTGAGCATTGTTTTTAAATTTCGGAAATCGTCATTATAATCATCGCTGTTCAGGTTTTGTGAAGCATCGCTTTCCTGTTGGCGGGACATAATAAATGGATTATCTGCGTGAACAAGATTTTCAGTACTGCCAAACCATTTCTTGTAAAAATAAACGATCAGGCTTTTTGCATCGGTTGAATAATAATCGCTGATACTCACCGCTCCAAATAAATAATGGATGTCCGGGTGTTTCATTAAAAAGCTGCCAATTCCCAGCCACAGATAATCCAGGGCGCTGCTGCGCCAATATTTTTGTTGGATAAAGCTCCTTCCCAATTCCACAGATTTTAACAGCGTCGCCTGGAATTTATCAGAAAATTTATACATGGACGCATTGTAGATACCTTTGATTCCATGTTCTTCAATAATTTCTTTGCACAGCCCCAGCCGGTAGGAACCCACGATTTCCAGCGCTTCTTCATCCCAGAGTACTATATGTTTATACCATTTGTCATATTGGTCAAAATCATATTTGTTGCCGGTTCCTTCTCCCACTTTACGAAAAGTTACTTCCCGTAATCTGAATATTTCTCTCATTATATATTTGCTGTTTTTAAATTCCACCAGGTATAATTTTTTGCCTTCTCCGATATTGGCTAAAAGCTCAGCATTTGCCAAATCGTTTTTTATAAGTTTCGGGTCAACGGGATGAATGATTGTTTTTTCAGTTCTAAAAACACCACGCTTGTTTTTTGCCAGGCAATAGACATGGCGTTTCAGAAGCCTCATTTGAACTTTTGAATCAATTAATGTTTTTTCAAAATTTGACGAAGGTATGGGATCACCAACTTTGATGGTAATGGATTTCGAGCCTTTGCGCATTATCTCATGGGCTAATAAAAACATGGAAAATCTTTTATTTATCAGAGAAATGAAATAGAATAATTTAGAATTTTTGGCTTTAATATAAACGGGTAAAATTGGCACCTGGTATTTTTTGGCAAAATAAAGCGGACCTTTCAGCCATTTTTTGTCGCGAATGCCGCGAATCGTTAGCCGGGAAACCTCAGCCGCCGGGAAAAAGATAGCGCATTCTTCATTGAGAAGAGAATTTTTTATACCCATAAGACGTGATCGCTGGGCTTGTGACGAGAAAATATTATAAGGCAGGAATAACTCTTTCAAGTTGTCAATAACCATAAGGATGTCATTGGCAACAATTTTTACGTCCGGTCGAATGGTGGAAATCATTTTTAGCAACGCCAGACCATCAAGCGCGCCTAACGGATGATTGGAAACGCAGATCAGTTTTCCTTCAGCTGGGATTTTGATCCGGTCCTGGCTGGAAATTAAGTAACTGAAGTCAATTCGCTCAAATAGTTCATCAATAAATTCGATTCCAAGTTTGCCGGAGTTTTCTTTTAAAAATTCATTAATGTCATTCAGATGTAAAATCCGTGATAGTAATTTTAGAATAAAATTGGAGATAAACCTGGGAAACTTATCAAAATATCCTGGAGCTTTTGCTTCAATTACTTTTCTCAAATCAATGTTATCCATAAACTCGCCTCGTAATAATTATATTTCGGCGCTGCTGATTTGATGTTAGCTACCAAAATGACAATGCTGTCAACACCGAATATTTTTTAGCAATTATCAGAATTTAACAGTAAGTTGATATTCAGGTAGAGAGCGATTTTAGCATGTTTAAAAAAATGTTCACAAAGATACTAATTTTCTAAAAATCAATCAAGTTAATTATTGATTTTTTTGATTGAAACAATTTGACAGCAGAAAAGAATGTTTGTCCATATTGATATAAAAACGGTCTGTTGTGATGGCTTTTCGGTTTCAATTAAAACAAAAAAGGCTCCCAAACAGGAGCCATAAAATTGCGTAAAAATAAGTTTTACCTTACAGTTGTTCCACAACCTTCTTAATAAGAGTGGTTAACTTGGGTTCGGTATTTTTGGCAATGCGGATAATTTCAGGCACATTGGCGGGTTGTAATTGCTCCGGCACACACGCGTCAGTGACAACCGAAAGTCCCAGTACTTTCATCCCCATGTGAATAGCGACGATGTCTTCGGGAATCGTGGACATACCAACGACATCAGCTCCAATCGTTCTCAGGAACCGGTATTCAGCAGCGGTTTCCAAATTTGGACCTGATACAGCCGCATAAACTCCTTTATGAACCTCAATTTTTTCTCTGCGCGCGATATCCTCTGCTTTTTTAATCAACTCCCTGGAGTAGGGCTCTGACATATCAGGAAACCTGGGACCTAATGAATTATCATTTTCTCCAATTAGCGGATTATCGCCTAAAAGATTTATGTGATCCCGCATGATCATAATGGTACCCGGCTTCATGGCGGCATTAATTCCGCCGCAAGCATTGGAGACAATCAAAGTATGTACCCCCAAAAAATTCATAACACGGACCGGAAAAGTAATTTGCCGCATGGTATAACCTTCGTAATAGTGAAAGCGTCCCTGCATGGCGACAATTGGTTTGCTGTTTAATTTTCCGAAAATTAGCTGTCCGGCATGAAATTCCACAGTGGATAAAGGAAAGTGCGGGATTTTATCATAGGGAATTTTTTGCTCTATTTCAATATCATCAACCAACGCTCCGAGACCAGTTCCAAGAATAATTCCGATGCCCGGTTTGGAATCCGATTTTGTTCTCAAAAAAGCAACTGTTTCTTCAACCTGCTTTCTTAATTCTGACACACTAAACCTCCACCGACTGAATGATACTATTTCTTTTCTTTTTGTGCTTTTTCTTTTAGCTGTTCTATTTCTTGTTTTTGTTTTTCACGTTCAGCTTTAAGTTTTTGAAGTTCTTCCTGGAGCTTTTTGCGTTTCAAACGATCTTGTTCAGCTTTTTGCTTTGCCAGGTCGTAGTGTTGCTCCCTGATTTTTTCGATAGATTCTGTCCGGTCTTTTTTAGCACCGGCTCTGGCAAATAATAATGTTCCCAGTGTTGTACCCACAGCCGTCGTTGCCCACATCGCGGTTTTGCCGTTGTCCACATTGTCCATACTCTTGTTTATAAGTGAACCAGCAAAAAAGCTTGCTCCAAAACTGAATCCGCCACCTCCAAGTGTGTATAACAACAAACTGTTGTTTTTTTGTGAGTTCTCAATTTCCCATTCTGAAATAACTGCGCCAGCTCCATCGGTTACATAGTTGTTTTTTCCCAGGATGTGCGAAATATCATCACGATTTATTTTTACCACAGATCTCTTTTTATATTTATCTGTCTGAAGTACTAAAAAGGACGGTTTTTTCGCGCGGACTAATCCTTCACACGTTTTTCCGGTAACTGTCTTAATTTCGATCAGCGCGTTGGTTCTGGTCTGGTCATAATTTATTGGTATTCTCTTGGCGCAGCCAATCAGGCTCACTAAAAGAACGGTCAAAATAATCAGCACAGTAATTTTTTTTGACATTTTCAACTCCATTATTTGATGAACGAGCAAAGCTGTATTTCCTGGTTAAGTTTTTAGAATTTCTTTTTTAATGGGGATAATAACAGGACCAAAGCTCGAGATTCCCAGTGTATCATAATATTAACACTTTTTTTACATGATAAATTGATCGGAAATTTTCAAATTTTTTATTGAGTCTTTGTCCTGGGAAACATCATTTTTTTTTTCAGGCGTTTGTTCGAGCCGCGCTGGTTGATTCACTGGTATTTTAGCTGTAGAAGATGCCTTTGCTTGAGGATTTTTTAAATCATTAAAACCAAGGTCATCAATTTCCAAAACTTTTATTAGTTCGATTTGAGATTCTAAAAGATGCTTCAATCTTTTCGCGAAAGAATCCTTTTGGGCTTTTATTACCATGAGCTCGTTTTTCATGTCGTTTAACTGTTTCTTCGTGTTTTCAATAATTTTTTCTGCTTTTACTTCTGCTTCTTTAATTATTAATGTCGATTCACGTTTTGAATTTTCCCGAGACTGATTCATTGTCTGCTGAGCGTTCATTAATGACTCTTTAAATGTTTTCTCAACTTCCTGATAGTCGCGCAATTGAGTCTTTAGTTTTAAAACCTCATCGGATAATTCGTTTTTTTGCCTGAACAGCAACTCAAATTCTTCAGCCACCATTTCCAAAAATGTCTCAACTTCGATTGGATCGTAACCACGCATGGCTTTCTTGAAGATTTGTTTTTTTATATCTAACGGTGTGATTTTCAAGGTTTTCCTCCGGTTAACAATTAACTCAATTATAGGAGAATTATTGAGAGAAATCTTCTCGCAATTATTATGCCGAAAATTAAAATAGCCGGTGACAAATCTAATCCGCCAAAATTGGGTAGCCATTGGCGGATCCATTGCAGCGGCGGTTCAGTGATTTCAAAAATGATTCTGACAAAAGTTTGGTGAGGATTATGCGGGATCCATGATAATACCACCCTGAAAATAATGATAAATATATAAAGATTGATAAAAAAATCAATTAGTCGGAACAAGGAATAAAACATTTGAACTCCTTAATAAGTCTTTGAAATTGTGAATAGAATCTTTCTTTTATTTGAAAAATAGCTTTAACTATAAAAATTTAGGCTTTCAAAGTGTAGCTAACGCACGGAAGTGTACAATAATAGTCCAAGCGTTATAGTATTATCGATCTTTTATTTTCATATATTTCAAATTTTAAATGGTTGCAACTGTACATTGCTTTACTTAAACCCTGTGCCACCAAAGCCCAAAGGTACAACTTTTTAAAAAGCAATGAATAAAAATCTTTTTAGTAAATCAATAATATAAAATAGGATTAAAATTCAATTAGCTCTTATCTCAAAGTCACTTTGTGCCCCGGAGTCTTTGAGGCGAGAATTCATGAATAATCCAAGTCAGTAATTAAATATAATCCATTCGTTTTTAAAAATCAATAAAAAAGTTTTTAAATTAAAGTAATACAAGGAAATATCAAACTTGCACTACAATATTGTCAATCAACCGCGTTCTACCGATTTTGACAGCGAATGCGATTAACACTTCATTTGTAATGATAGTAACCGGAGCAAGCGTGTCAGCCTCAACAATCTCAACATAATCGATGACAGCATCAGGTTGCCGGGTGATTAAATCCACTATTGCGCTTTTGAGTTTTTCAGCATTTCGTTCTCCTGATTTGATTTCTTTCTCTGCCATTTTCAGCGACTGATTCAGAACCAGGGCTTGTTCCCGCTCATCGCCAGACAAATAGGTGTTTCTTGAGCTTTTTGCCAGACCATCTTTTTCCCTGACGATCGGAGCAACGACAATATCAATATCAAGGTTCAAATCCCGGGTCATTTTTTTTATCACGATTGCCTGTTGCGCGTCTTTCTGACCAAAAACCGCCACATGTGGCTTAACAATGTTAAACAATTTTGTGACAATCGTCGTTACACCTTTAAAATGTCCGGGACGGGATGCGCCGCACAAAACAGAAGTAATGTCTTCCACCTCCACGTATGTCAAATAATTATCAGGGTAAATCTGTTTTGAATCAGGATGGAAAATTATATCACATCCTTCTTTTTCAGCGAGGGAACAGTCCCGGTCGAAATCCCGCGGATAATCATCCAAATCCTCATCTGGTCCAAATTGAGTTGGGTTTACATAAATGCTCATGATGGTTGTATCACATCGTTTTTTTGCTTCACGAATCAGGTTGAGATGTCCCTCATGCAAAAATCCCATGGTTGGCACAAAACCGATCTTTTTTCCAATAGCACGTAGTTCATCGGCTTTTTTTTGCATCGCTTTTATGTCAGTGATTATTTTCATATTAAAACCTAAAATTATGATGAACAAATTTCAATATTTTAGCGCGCGTTAATAACTCTCATCCTTATTGGGAAAGCTTTTTATTTTCACATCCTCTACATAGCGGGCGCATGCTTCCCTGATCTCATTTCCCAATTCAGCATAAATGCGGATAAATTTTGGTCTGAATTTCTCAAACAATCCCAGCATGTCGTGGGTAACTAAAATTTGTCCATCACAATGAGGGCCCGCGCCAATACCGACTGTTGGGACGTTTACTTTTTCCGTAACCAGTTTCGCCGCCGCGGAAGGAATTTTTTCGAGCACAATGGAGAACGCGCCAGCTTGTTCCAGCGCCACAGCATCCGAAACAAGTTTTTCCACGGATTTCTCACTACGAGCTTGTACTTTGTAACCGCCAAATTTATTAATTGATTGAGGCGTAAGACCAAGGTGGCCCATGACAGGAATTCCCGCGTTGACCATTCGGTTTACTGTTTCCGCCATCGCTTCGCCGCCCTCCAATTTAACCGCTTCAGCTCTTCCTTCTTTGATAAATCTGCCCGCGTTGCGCAACGCGTCCTCCGGACTGATCTGGTAAGATAAAAAGGGCATGTCTGCCACTAACAAAGCTCTTTTTACTCCCCTGCTGGCAGCACGCGTATGATAAATCAGCTCATCCATGGTAATAGGTATGGTGGTATCATGTCCGGCAAAAACCATGGCGCCGGAATCTCCGACCAAAATTAAATCCAGCCCCGCATCATCCAGGTACATTGCCATTAGGTAATCGTAGGCTGTCAGGGCTGAAATTTTTTCCCCTTGCTGTTTCATTTGCGTTATGATCGGGGCGGTTATTTTTTGTTTGTTCATAATTTATCCAGTCATTAATAAATTTATATTGTTGAAAAAAGCTGCTTGTTTTGATAGTTTAAAATTTTTTATCACCCAAAATGTGAGTAAGCAAGTTTTCGTATAGGTTGAAAATTTTAGTTAAAAAAAACCTTGAAGAATTTAATCGGGCACAACCTCCTCTCCAAATCCTTTTTCAATCACTCCACCACCAATAACAACATCATCCCGATAAAATACAACTGATTGTCCCGGTGTTACAGCCTGATGAAAAGTTTCAAATATAACTTTAACGTTTTTTTTATTTTGAGGATAAACAACCGCGTCCTTGCCTCGATCGTTATACCTGATTTTTACAGTTGCCGGGAAAGGTTCCACCCCTTCAAAAGAAATCCAATTTACATGATTCGCGATGAGTCCTTTTGAATTTAGATTTTCCCTGTCTCCAACAAAAACCGCATTTTTTTCAGAGTCAATTTCAGTCACATAAACAGGTTTTCCAACCGCGATTCCCAAACCTTTTCTTTGTCCGATGGTGTAAAACGGATAGCCTTTGTGATAACCCAACAAGTTACCATCCTGATCAAAAATTTGACCATTCCCCATTTTTTCCTTTAATCCCGGAAATCGATCATTCAGAAAGCGGGCATAATCATCGTCAGGCACAAAACATATTTCC
Source organism: Candidatus Zhuqueibacterota bacterium 4572_119 (assembly GCA_002084535.1). Lineage (GTDB taxonomy): Bacteria > Zhuqueibacterota > Zhuqueibacteria > Thermofontimicrobiales > Thermofontimicrobiaceae > NBLI01. The sequence continues at coordinate 924 of NBLI01000029.1, read as the reverse complement.
TGACTTTCCTGTTTGTGTTTTGTTTTGAGATTTAGCTTCTCCGCGATTTTGCGCACATCAACCTTTGTTAAATCACCGAGCGGAAAAAGCGTTTGGCTGAGCTGATCCTGGGTAAGCCGCCATAAAGCGTAAGCCTGGTCTTTCGATTCATCAATTCCTTTTAATAACTGATAACGTCCGCTTTTTTTTTCATAATTTACCCTGGCGTAATGACCTGTGGAAAAAAAATCGCAATCCAGTTCTCTGCCTTTTTGCATCAACGCTTTCCATTTCATCTCGGAGTTGCACAAAATACAGGGATTAGGAGTTCTGCCTTTCAGGTATTCCTGGCTAAAATCTGAAATTACAAACTTTTCAAATTCCTCCCGCACATCGATGACATAATGGGGAATTCCCATGTTTTCACAAACCGTGCGAGCATCATTGGCAGTCTCCACAGAACAACAGCTTGTTTCATTAAAAACATTACCGCCAACTTTGTCAAAATCCCAAAGATGCATGGTGAGACCAATGACATCGTAGCCATCTTGTTTTAGCAATGCCGCGGCTACCGAGCTGTCAACCCCGCCACTCATGGCAACTGCCACAGTTTTTTTCAATTTATTTTGATTTGAAACTGGTTTATCCATTTTTAAGTATTCTGACCTGATAATATTATTTTATTTTTCTCTACCGGACATTTTTTCTAAAATGAAAATTATAGAAGTTTTGTCATGCCCGTCCAGCAAAAGGCAAGACTATTGGAATTGTTGTTATCTTTTGATGTTATTTATGTGAATACAAATCTGTTACATGTCGTCCCTGACGGGACTTCTAAATTTTGGGTTACCCATTTATTATAAACATGTCGTACCTACCGGCACTCAATTTTTGGATCACATTTTTTTTCATTTTTAAATAAGTCAGGTATTCTGAGTCTGTTTC
>NBLI01000238.1 GCA_002084535.1 Candidatus Zhuqueibacterota bacterium 4572_119 | reverse complement strand
CTTCCGTTTCTGGCGACATATATTCTGCTGTCTCCGACATGACCTAAAACAGCATAATTCTCTTCCACCATCATCATGGCAATGGTTGACGCCATTTGCTTGTTTTCTTTCTGGCTTAACTGGTAAACTAATTTATTTCCAGCCTTTATCAGCTTTTGAATAAAAATTATTTTATTATTTTTGTGCTGTTTCGAAAATTTGTGTATTCCTTTATTAATTATCTCCAGCGCGGAGCGACTTGCAACATCACCGGCAAAAGCGCCCCCAACTCCGTCGGCGACAGCAAAGACGCGCTCTCTTTTCATGATCAGATAACTATCTTCATTGACCGAGTATTTTGGATTTAAGCCTATATCTGTAATACTTGCCGTTTCAATTTTCATATTTAAGATATCCTTTTCCCGTTTCGGTGGGAAAGCCCCATCAGGAATCCAATAATGATAAATGAAATGAGAAATGAGAATCCGCCGCGGCTAATAAATGGCAGTGTTATGCCGGTAAGCGGGATAAGTTTTATTACACCGCCAATGTTCACAAAAACCTGTATTGCCAGCATGGTGGTGAAACCCACAGCCAATAGTTTTTCAAAGTCATTGTCCGTTTCCGCGACAATCCTCATTCCGAGAAGGAACAATACCAGGTAGGCAAATACAAGCACGATAGCGCCGAGAAATCCCAATTCCTCACAGATCGCGGAATAGACAAAATCAGAAACGACTAAAGGTATATTGGTGGGGTAGCCCAGACCCAAACCCGAGCCGGTTACTCCTCCGGCGTTTAACGCGAAAAATGAATTCATGATTTGATAAACATTATTCCACCAGGCTTCATTGTGCGGGAGAACCCAGATATCTGACCACAATTTAAAACGCTGCATTACATGAGCGGGAAGAAAGCTTTCGGATAATAGTATTAATTTTGAGGTAAATACGGTAACGGCTATTCCGCCAAACAAATAAATGTAACGTCTTGTTAAAACAAAAATCATTACGACTACCAAACCACCGTAGATAATCACCTGCCCGAAATCTTTGAGCAGCACAAATAATAATTGCGGGATAAACCAGATTAATATAAAAGGACCCCAGGGAATTAACAAACTTTTAATGCGCTGCCCCCTGATTTTCGGTTTACGCCGCAGAAAGTCTTCCTTGTATTTGGACAAAAATCCGGCTAAAAAGATAATAATTGTAATTTTAAACGCTTCCCAGGGAGTCATCTGATAGACGAACCTTCCGCGTGTTTTTACTTCACTCAACACGACAAAAACGAAAAGCAGGAAGATTGTAACCGTGACCCAGAAAAATGGCTTTGATAACGAATCCATAAAGCGGTCACTTGAACATTTTTTAACAAAATATATAAGAGAGAATAACGCGATAAGAAAGGAAATAATGAATCGAGACCATCCCGGGACATTTTCAAAAAATTCTCTGATTAGCTCATTCAGTTTGAATTTTTCAAGTTTTAATAATTGTTTCGCCTCTTTTTGTATGGAGTCAAGACTTCTCTCGCGGATGAGGTCTGTTTCTGTTGAGTCGTTCAATGTTGTTGTGGCGGTTAAAGAATCCGGCTGCATTTTTTTTATTGCCGCCGCGGAATATTGCTTGATAAGCGTTTCCTGAAAATCCACATTAATCGCGGCGCTAATCCTGTATTGAGTTACAAAACCGATTCCTGTTAAAAATGCCACGATTACAAGGATGGAGAAATCTCCTTTATAATTTGGCTTAAGCAGATAATAGATTATTAAAAACACACACATCAAAAGAGCATTCCGAACGAGCACAATCAGGCTTGGGTCATAGCCTCTCGCGTTGCCCGCGATATAAACAGAAAGCATGCCAATTATTGTAACGAGGATGGCTGCCAATATTCCATAGAAGGGACTTTTGCCGGATTTAAATTTATTTATTTTCGTCATTTTTAAAATAACCTAATTGATGGGCTTTTTTATAAATCTCTTTAGCGACAGGAGCTGCTGCCGCGCCGCCATATCCAGCGCCTTCAGCTACGACAGCGATGGCGATTTTAGGATTGTCAACCGGAGCAAAAGAAATAAACACCGCGTTATTCACAATTATTTTTTTAGTTGAGCCGTCTTCATTGGTAATAATTTTTGTAATTTCCGCGGTACCGGTTTTGCCGGCGGCTTCCACCTCTTTCATGCGCATGCGCCAGGCTGTTCCGCCTTTTGCCCACACGACTTCACGCATCATTTTTTGTACTTTCTTTGCCGTCTCTTCAGAAACAACCCGCTGCCAAACTTGTGGCTTTTCATTAAGCTCCAGTTTAGGTTTCATCAAAACACCATTATTGGCAATGGCGGCTGCCACCATGGCTAACTGGAGAGGAGTTGCCAGCACTTTTTCCTGCCCAATGGATGACCAGGCTAATTCATGGGCGTTTTCCGTGGGTGGAAATGAACTTTGAAAAGCGACAATTCCTTTCATCAATTCCGGACGGGAAATATTCCAGGCGACCGGTTGATTGAAGCCAAATCGAAAAGCGGTTTCATGCATCATGGAATCGCCCACTGTAACACCCAATTTAGCATAATAGGCGTTGCTGGATCTGACGAGCGCTTTGGTAATATCCAGTTTTCCCTGACCACGCCACACGAGTCCTCTTTTCCGGTAGCTCGCTCGTTCGTGATCATAAACCCTTTTTCTTCTTACTCCCGGCGGGCGGTAACCGCTGGCGCCGATTTCCCAAACAGGATCGAGTCCTTTTTCGATGGCTGCGGAAGCCACAACCACTTTGAAAGTGGAACCCGGTGGATAACGTCCCCACAACGCGCGGTTATAAAGCCGCTGATTTTCTTCATCCTGAACTATACGAACCCACGCGTCATCAACCGATACGGAATCAGGATGATAGCTTGGGGCGCTCACTAATATCAGGACATCTCCGGTCGCGGGTTCGATGGCAACGACCGCGCCTTTGTTATCCCCAAAGGCTTCGTACGCGCATTTCTGCAATTCATAATCAATGGTCATTGTTATGTCATTGCCAATCCGTTCCACGTCAGAGTAACCAATCAGGTGGGATGTCGCTTCACCCAACGGATAAAATCGCCTCGGTAGTCCGCCATCAGCGGATTGGGTGTATCCTGCCAGCAGCAAGCTGTCAACATGATTACGATCATATATTTTGCCTTTCATCGTCGTCGCTTCAACGATCCAGGGACGCGGGTCATGCAGACTTTTAGTTTTAGTGAAATATTCACTGTTAATAAAAATCTGCCAGTAACTCTGGTAAGCAAGCAAAGTGAGGAAGGCGAAAATGAATACCCAAACGACAACTGAAGTTTCCCGGCGCCTGGTAAATGAAAATATACCACGCATGTTCTTTATCGTTTTAATGCCGGTTATCAGTATAAAAATAAATATAATCCCGAGTATCAGAAATTTTAAGATGGTAAGTATAAGAAGCATTTTTTACTCTGCCGAAAGAGTGAGTATTATTGGATTAAGTTTGCCAAATTTGATCTTGTCGTTCAGACGTAATTCGCGACTGCCTGTGATCGGATCTTTTTCATTATTAATGAATGTACCGTTTGCGCTTCCCTGATCCACTATTTTAATATTATCTTCGGAAAGAAAGTGTAAAGCAGCCTGCTTTTTGGAAATAAATTGATAGGGTAAACAAATGTCCAATGATGAAAGGCGGCCGATATTATAGGTGTTACCGGGAATTAAATTCCAGGTTTTCCCCTTTCCTTCTCCCGATAGAATTTTGAGGAAGAACTTTTTTTGCTTAACTTCAATTTCACTTTCATCTTCTTCATCAGAAAACCAGCAGCGGATTTGTGCCTTTCTTTTTGATACAGTGGCAGATGAAATGATCTGTATTTTAATTTTTGGGTGTGCTAATTCGTAGTCTTTATTTGCCAAATATTTCTGTAACCTGTCCTGTACAACAGTTTCAAGCTTTTTGATGGAATGGGCGTGTTTGATAAAAATCGTGTTATTCACAGACACATCAAAATTATCCGGTGCGACTAAACGTGCCGGATCATTAGCGTCAAGATTTCGTTCAATTGCATCCACCAATTGACCGTAGAGCCTTTCTTGATCCAGTGGATCGAGAAACCACCAAAACAAAGAATAGATGATATTTTTTATGGCGTAATCGATACGATTAATGAGACTCATGGCGTCCTTTCTTTACTGTAAAATTTTTAAACTATAATTCATGATTTTAATTTCATCTCCCGCGGATATTGTTACCTCTTCGTTTAATTCCAGTTCTTGATCATTCAAAAGGGTACCGTTTATTCCGGAGGGAGTTAGATAAAATTTATCATCTTTAACTGAAATAACAGCATGCGCTCTGGAAATTGAGTAGTCAGGGCTCTGCAAGTTCACATCATCTTTGGTGCCTCGTCCAATGGAGATTGTTTTTTTTGAAATTTCAATTTCCTTTTTTTCTTCACCCGAATCAACCAATATTTTATAGAGCACATCCGCCGTTGGGCGCTGCATGATAACTGTTTGCTTATCATCAGTGGTAGTAGGCGGAGCCTGTTCAATAATTGTCTCCTGATAATCAATTTCACTTTCAACTTCGGGTGTGTGAACCGGTGATTCCTCCGTAACTTTCCCGGCACTTGACTCGGGTTTTTTAATGTGATGTTCAATTCGAAATTCCCTATCATCGAGCGCTGAATCTGTTTGAATCTCTATGAGTAAATCGCGTTTATTCTGTTCCGGATTGATTTTTCGCATTTCGTGATATAATTCTTCCCTCAACTCATCGCGAACTACATCTTCGACTTCTCCTCTCATTTTTCTGTCTGTTTCATTAAAATAAATCGCGTAATAGTTGGGGATTATTATTTTCCTGCCCACAACATCGACATTTTGTTTCATTACATCTTTGAGCTTTTTTGAAATATCCTTGTATGGTATCCGTTCCTTTTCTTTTGACAGACCATTAGCGGATTCACTATCATCATCAAGGTCTGATACTTTTTTCCAGAAACCTTTTGCTTTATCTTTTAAGCCCATGATATTTGCTCCATATCATCAATTTAATGTTTAATCAATTTAAAAAACAGAAATATTATTTTAGAAAATATTGTTAATTATTTCTCTACCGGACACTTTTTCTAAAATGAAAATTATAGAAGTTTTGTCATGCCCGTCCAGCAAAAAACAAGACTATTGGAATTGTTGTTAGCTTTTGATGTTAATTGTATAAATATAAATCTGTTACATGTCGTCCCTGACGGGACTTTTTAAATGTTGGGTTATCCATTTGTTATAAACATGTCGTACCTACCGGCACTCAATTTTTGGATCACATTTTTTT
>NBLI01000237.1:2633-7488 GCA_002084535.1 Candidatus Zhuqueibacterota bacterium 4572_119 | reverse complement strand
CTGATTGAGCAAAATTATGACAACTGGGAAATGGTAATCGTTGATGAAAGAGGAAAAGACGCGAAATATCCCAACCTGACGAAACACGAAAAGGTCATCCACTTACCTGTCGAATTCCAAAACCGGGCGAACTCTTTGAACCAGGCGCTGGCAAAGTGCTCCGGCGATTACGTGTTGTTGGTTGATAATGAACAGTCTCTGATCACGTTCCGGCTGAGTACGCTGGAAATTCTACTGCACGTGGCAGAACGCCATGAAAATACCGGCATGGTTTACGCGGATTACCGGCTCGTTAAAGCTGACGGAGCCACCATTGACAAGGGACTACTCAATTATCACGAGGGACGGCTGCGCGATAATATGGATTTTGGCGCGGTACTGCTGTTCCCGAAATCTGTACTGGACGCTGTTGGTGGTCTCGATGAAAAATACAAAGCGGCTCATTTGTATGACCTGCGCTTAAAAGTCTCGGAAAAATTTCAGGTTATCCATATCGAAGCCAAAACAAATGGCTATCTTTACGTCGCTCACGCGCCGGATAAAGAGCACAACGTGTTTGACTATCTGCTTGCAGGCAAAGATGTTCAATTGGAAATGGAAGACGCCATTACCGAACATCTGAAACGAAGCGGCGTTTATCTCGCTCCCGGGCAGAATTATCACAAAGTGGAATATTCAGCCGAAGAAGAGAAAAAGTTTGAACAATGTATCGCCAGTGTGGTGATCCCTGTTTTTGATCGCAAAGAATTCATTGGCACTGCCATTGAGAGTGTGCAGGCGCAGACCATGCAAAATGTGGAAGTAATTGTCGTGGTTAACGGCGGACCAAGTGATCCGACTCTTGAAGGCGTGAAGCCGTATCTGCCGGGTGGTGAAAAGTATGATCCGGACAAACCACAGGTTAAATTCATTATTGAAGATATTAACAATCTCGGGCACTGTTTGAACAAAGGTATGCGCGAAGCACGGGGGAAATATTACGTGCAATTGGATTCCGATGACCGGCTTAAACCGGACGCGGTGGAAAAAATTGTCAAAGTTTTTGATTCTGATGATCGTATCGGCATGGTGATCGGTGCCTACGAGGTCTGGGAAAAAGATTCTCAAACCGGGGAAATTACTCGGATGGAAGAAATTCCTGTGGTAACCCACGACGAATGGACTGAGGAAAATGGCAGGAACAACCTGCTTCGCATCAACGGCGCCGGCGCTCCCCGGTCGGCTCATATCAAAATGGTACAGGCGTTGGGTGGGTTTGGTTTGAACGACAGCCCGCATTGCCGGAATTACGGTGAAGATTATGATCTTGTGCTTCGCACTTCGGAAAAATATCGCATTGGCAGGGTTTGGGATCCGATTTACGATGTCATTCGTCACGGCGGTGGAACCGATCATAATATCGACCAGATCACCATTGACCGTAACGATAATGCCAAGGATGAGATGAGGCTGGAGGCGATTCACCGGAGACGCAAGATCAATAAGAGTTAAATCGATTATCCCACTAAAAAAAGAAATAGAACACGGAAGACGCGGATTAGCACGGATTAAAATACGTAATGGGGTTTACCTTCAAGGTAAGCTCCATTTTAATTTTGAAAGAGACCGCAATCTGACCCACCTTTGTGTGCTATCTATAGAATTATTTTAAATTTTTCCCCGCTCGCATTTTTTACTTGCTTTTTTTTCATAAATTCACTATAATAAAAATTGCAGAAAAACAGGAATCAGGAAATTAAAATAGATAATGTTTGTACCAAGGAGTTAGTATGGCAAAGCAATGTGATATTTGTGGAAAAAAACCCCAGGTTGGGAATATTGTGACTCATGCTCATAATTTAGTAAAACGGCGTTTTAAACCGAATGTGCATAAAATGAAAATTTTAGTTGACGGAACTGTGAAAAGAGCGTCTGTTTGTACACGGTGCCTGCGGTCGGGAAAAGTCACAAAAGTCGTTTAATTTACGGTAAAATGAGCCGGATTAGTTTGAATTTATTTTTAAAAAGTACCATTATTGTTTGGTACTTTTTTTTTGGGATAATCAATAATTGTTCATTCCCCAATTAATCTTGTTGACCAAATTAAACCGACTTTAACAATTCTTCCACATATTCCGCGATGGAAAGGCATGCTGTTAATCCCGGAGAATCGATGCCAATTAATTGGATGAAATTGGGATATTTTTCATCCGGACGCATAACCCAGTCGTACTGCTGAACAAGTTTTGCCTGTACGCCTGCCTGGTGCAACGAAATATCTTTTTGTTCTAAATTTGGAAAGAATGGTTTAACAAATTGAAAATAATGTTCCGGCGGTAGTAATCCTTCCGAGTTGTCTTCCCGGTCAGTAACCCGTTGCGTTGCGGGTCCCAGTGTTACCAGATTCCCAATTTGATATTCATTGTTGATAATATCAAAAGTCGGCGTTAAGTGAACTCCCACAGTTTTTACAACTTTTCCCTGTTCAAACAATTGCTGAAACAAATCAAATGGAATGTCAGCCTTTTTACCGTTCGGGTAAATAGGGTAGGGCGTCGGGTAAATATTCAAACCGGAGTGGCGCAGGTTATCCCTTTTTGATTTATAAAATTTAGCCGATTCGCCGCGGATGGGCAGAATATCATAAGGTGAATCAGGATTGACCAACCGGGCGATTTTGTCCGAGTACAGACCTGCTGAATTGATCACCAGTTCACTTTCAAAGATTTCTGTCTGCGATCCGGTTCGCGTTCTGATTTCAAAAATATTGTTTTTTGCTTTAATGTCCAAAACTTCGGTGTTGGTGAGAAAAAAAATACCGTTATTTGAAGCCCGGGTGTATAGTTGATAAACCAACTGTGTCGCTTCAACAATTCCTGAAGAGGGGAAATAAGCTGCTTTAATGCAGGAAATATTTGGTTCAAGTTTTTTTGCTTCCTCCTGAGAAATGATTCGGGCGCCGGGCACCCTGTTTTCAGCGGAGATTCTCATTGTATCTTTTAGGTATTCAACTTCTTGTTGGTTGCAAGCCAGAATAAGTTTCCCGGTTTTCGCGTGTAGTTTTGGACAGTTGATGGGCGATGGCACAGCCGATAACACCGGCACCGATGATAGTAATGGGAACACGTTCTGACATTTTGTTCTGCCCTCATTTTTCAGTGGAATCTATTGTGTTTTATTTAGACTTTCTTTGAAAGGAATTAAATGGTAAGTTATTGTGAAAAGCACTGGCATATAATAAAAATTTTTTTTAATTTTATCAAGTATTTAATTGATTCTTTTTTTTGAATTTATTATATTTTTTAACAACCCAATCGATTCCTTACCTTAAAGGAGAAGTTTCATGGATATCCTTGCCGATCCAGTACCTGTACTTCAAAAATATTTGCAAATAGACACTACCGACAGCCAGAACGATGATAAAGCCTGCCAATTTTGGGAATCAATTTTTTCACAATATCAAATTAAAAACAGAATTTTGAAAAGCGGTAATTATTTTAATTTTGAAACCTTTACGGATTCTCCAAATAAAGAAAAAATTTTAATGCAAAATCACCTGGATGTGGTATCCGCCAACAGGGAAAGCTGGAAATACGATCCGTTTGGGGGAATTATCGATGGTTACTATCTTTACGGACGCGGCGCTCTGGATATGAAATCAATCGGTGTGATGCAGGCTTACGCGCACGCGCGGTTGGCGCGCGAGAACCATCCCGGGAAGAATTTGTTGAAATTCTGCTCGATGGTGCAGGAAGAAACCACAGCCGAACATGGCGCGAAATTTTATGTTGAACATTTGAAACGGCAAAATTATGAAAACCTGATTGTGTTGGGAGAAGGCGGCTTTGGATTAAGGATCCCTGATATTTTTAATGGTATCATGTTCCTCTATGAATCCGAGCAAAAAGGGCTGTTGTGGTTATCAATCACTGTTCATTCGGCAGGTGGGCACGGCTCTGTTGGTGGAAATACAAAGCGCAATAATCCTGTGATCCGTGCTTCCAAAGTGGCGCAAAAATTAAGCGCTTATAGTTTTCCAATAAAGATAGAGGATTCGGTCAGGATATTTATTGAAAAGGTTAGCAATCAAAGCAATAATCGGCTGTTGCAAATTATTTCTTTTATTCCTTTTATTAAGAAGATTCTCTTTGAAACCAAAATCGGCGCGCGGATTCTCAACCGGATTATTACAGATGTAACACAAATTCCGGGGATGATGCAGACGACTTTGAATGTTACCAACATCTCCACTGACAAAGTTCCCGGTGTTAAAACTCCTAAAGAGGTACACGGAACATTGATTCAGCGGCTCTTATTGCCGTCCTTACGAAAAAAAATGAACCCGGTAACTTCCATGGGCGTTAATGTGATCCCGACTTACGCGACCATTACCTGTGATATTCGTTTTAACTCGATCTATGACAGGAATTCGCTCATCGAAAAAATTACAACGCTCATCCCGGAAGATGCTGACCTGAGAGTTTTAAATTTCCAGGAATTTTCATCATCTTCGTATAAATTAATTCATAACAGTGTGGAAGCAGAACTGCGCAAGGTTTATAAACAAGAAGCCTTTGTTTCACCAATTTTGTTCATTGCCAGTTCGGATAATTGTTTTTTCCGCAAACATGGTTTTTCGGCTTTTGGGCTTTCTCCCATTATTGTCACATTACAAGACCTGGAACGAATTCATGGTGATGACGAACGAGTTAATATACACGCTTTTCGGAAAGGGTGCGAGGATTATTATTTTATTGTGAAGCGGATGATTGAAAGTTTATGATGAAATGATAATGAAATGAGTGGAAATTTTTAATTGAATTGTTTTCTATAAAATTTGAGGAGTTGCTATGTCCATCGTCGCCGGAATAGACTT
>NBLI01000237.1:0-2612 GCA_002084535.1 Candidatus Zhuqueibacterota bacterium 4572_119 | reverse complement strand
GGACGATCCGGATTACGCGACACAACGGCAGGAAGATCAATTGGTCGCTTTAGTGGAAGCGATGAAAAACGCTGTCAAAAATGCGGGTGTTTCCGGTGAACAAATTGAAGCGCTTGCCATTGATACGACCGGATCATCTGTGATTCCTGTGGATGATTTGCTCAATCCACTTGGTGATTACTACCTTTGGTGTGATCGCCGAGCAAAAAATGAAGCCGCCGAAATCACGGAAAAAGCCAGAGAACAAAAGTTGGAACACATCAAATGGTGCGGCGGGTCATATTCTTCAGAATGGGGCTTTGCCAAACTACTGCATTGGCTGCGTAACAATCCGGATAAACGTGACTTATTTGCCAGCGCTTTTGAGCATAGCGACCTGATCGTGGGAATTTTAACGGGCGCCAGAAATCCAAAAGAGGTGATCAGAAATATCTGTGTGGCTGGACATAAATGGATGTGGGTTAAGGATTTTGGTGGGTTGCCGAATGACTCTTTTTTAAGCAGTGTTGACCCGCTGCTAACTGGTGTACGCGACAAAGTTACTGGACGATACGCGACCTCCAATGAAATTGCCGGTAAGCTGAGCATCGAGTGGTCTCGTCTGCTGGGGCTAAAAGCAGGGATTCCCATTCCTGTTGGCGCGCTTGACGCTCATTGGGACGCGGTCGGTGCCGGAGTCAGAGAGGGGGATGTGGTGAATGTGATTGGTACATCAGCCTGTATCATGGCAATCGCCAGACAGACAGAATTAATCCCTGGCGTATCAGGGATTGTAAAGGGATCAACCCACCCGGAATATTATGGAATTGAAGCCGGGCTTTCCGCGGTGGGAGACATCTTTGACGCCATCGCCCATCGGGCGGGTGTTTCAGTGGCGGAATTATCACAAGGATTGGAAGAGTACAAAGCCGGGCAAACTGGTTTATTACGTTTTAGTTGGGATAATGGCGACCGGACTATTTTAGTGAACCCGGAACTCAGCGGAATGACACTGGGCTGGAAACTGAACAGCTCGGCGCGAGATGAGTTTTTCGCTGCCATCGAAGGAACAGCGCTTCACACACGGATTATTTTGGAGCGGATGCAAGAATACGGTGTGCCAATAAATCGCGTCATTAATGGCGGAGGCGTACCGCAAAAAAATACTGTTTTGAACCAGGTTTACGCCAATGTTTTAAATGTGCCCATTATTGTCCCGGAAAAAGAGGTGCCCAGTCTTGGATCAGCGATTTTCGCGTTTTTGGCTGCGGGTACCTATGACTCAATTGAACAGGCGCAGGAAAAATTGTGTCCGTCATATAAAGAGTTTAAGCCTCAACCTGCAATGGTTGAAATTTACGAAGATTTGTTCGCGCTTTACCGGAAGTCGTATTTTGCTTTCGGGCAGTACGATTCCATGTCCATCTGGATGGGAGATGTTTTGCCGCGATTACGGGAAATTTCAGAAAAAGCAAAAAGAATATGAAATACAAAGTTCTCCACCTTCTTTCTCAACGACCTTCATTAACCGGCAGTGGAATTACGCTTGATTCACTTGTACGCTATGGGCAAGAAAATGGCTGGCAACAATGTGTAGTTGTTGGCATCCCGAAAGGTGAATCAGAAATAAGCGTAGGGAATTTAGCAGCCGGGGAAATAAAGCCCCTGTTTTTTGAAACGCCGGAATTATCCTTCCCGGTTCCGGGAATGAGTGATGTGATGCCCTATGCCAGCACGGTGTTTTCTCAAATGAGTGATGCGCAAATTAAAACCTATTTATCCGCGTGGCAGAAGCACATTGCCCAAATCATTTCGGATTTTAAACCCGATATAATTCATTCTCATCATATCTGGTTAATGAGTTCGCTGCTCAAAGATATCGCGCCCAATATACCGGTTTTGAACCAGTGCCACGCCACAGGAATCAGGCAAATGGAATTGAATCCACACTTGAAAGACCGCGTCATATTTGGCTGCGCCAGGAATGAGGGCTTTCAGGTGCTGCGTGAAGATCACGCGGCACAGCTTGTTCATTTATTGAATTTATCTTATGAGCAGGTGCATATCATACCTCCCGGCTACCACGAAAATATTTTCCACTCAAAAAATATTAAGAGCAAAGAAAAGCGCAAATTATTGTACGCGGGAAAATTCAGTATCGCAAAAGGATTACCCTGTTTGTTGGACACGTTTGAACTGTTATTGAAGCGGCAGCCGGAATTGGAATTGCATGTCGCCGGCAGCGGTACTGGTGAAGAAGCGGAGGGGATTCGCCAAAGAATGATAGCCATGTCACCTTCTGTTATTTTACACGGACAGGTTGATCAAAACCGGTTAGCTGATTTGATGCGGCAATGTTCTGTTTTTATTTTGCCATCTTTTTATGAAGGGATACCACTGGTATTGGTGGAAGCATTAGCATGTGGCTGCCGCGTGGTAACAACGATGCTGCCCGGTGTAGCCACTGAACTGGCGCCTTTCTTCCCTGGATTTATGGAACTGGTACCGCTCCCAAAAATGATAACTATCGATACACCGGAGCAAAGCGGGACGAAGAAATTTGGGGGAAAGAAAAAGCATTGCAATTTATTGACTTTGACTATAAAGTTAGAAACAATAAAGGAGCCATTCTT
>NBLI01000028.1 GCA_002084535.1 Candidatus Zhuqueibacterota bacterium 4572_119 | reverse complement strand
TGCCGGTTTACTCACCGCGGATGGAAAAAAGTATGGTGGATCAACCCTGGAATGATCTTCCCTATAGAAATGAGAATACAGCTTTATATGCTTACAACCGCCTGATGTGCCTGGATAAAAATGGAGATCCAATGATAGATCCCATTTCTGAAAAACCGACACAATGGGCTTATTCCGGCGACCCTGTGAGTGGAAACGGCTGGCTGGAAGATATTATGCCACGCGACCGGAGAATGATGCTTTCTACAGGACCGATAACAGTCATGCCTGGTGACACCAATGCAATATGCCTTGCGATCATGGGCGCGAATAACAATGTGCGCCTGGAAAATATAACCGATGTTAAGCGGACAGCACAACATTTGAAAAAGTACTTCCCTGATTTGAATCTCATCGATGTTGCCGCCGAAGTAGATATTGTCCGGTTTACGAACACACAGGTTGAACTAAACTTAAAAGCAATATTTAAAGCCGACGCTGAAATAGCGAGCGTAGTAGCACAACTTTATAATTACGACAATGAATTCATTGCTTCAACAGCCTTGTTCGATGATGGCGCGAACGCAGATTCGATTTCCGGAGATAATATTTTTTCCAAAAACGTATTGATTGATCTTACCGATGACGCACTTTATCTAAATTTAACGGTTGATTATTTCGGCGGAGAATCAGCGACAATTCAATGTGCCGCGGAAAACATTACTCTGACTAACAAAATTCACATCGACGCATCCATTACAGCTGATAGTCGAAATTATGACGGTGAAGCAAATCCTGGGGAAAACATCCGGTTGAAATTCAGAGTGATAAATGGTTATGATTTTACCATTAATTCATTCAGCCTGACGGCTGAATCGAAAGACAGTCTGGTGTCTTTTGCTGATTATTCACCAACGATTTTTCTAAGGGATTCTATTCCACAACAATCAGAAATTGAATTAATCGATGAGTTGTCGCTAAATATTGATGAGTCGTATCCTCCCGGAAATGTAATTCAAATCAAACTGTCCTATGCTGACAGCGCCCATCATAGCTGGCTAAATTATATTGAATTGCCTGTAAATGAATTTGCTTATGTGCCAAACGAACAAATGGCTGCTCATGTGACTGGCAGAAGTGACGCGTGGTTTAAAATTATGGTCATTGTTCCAACCGATTTAACCGGACATTCTTATGCGATAACCATAAATGATACCTTGCCCGAACTTAAATTCAATTTAATCGACGAAACTATTGACAGCACATTGATTATAAACAGTGCGTTGCCTCAACAGTATGCCTACAATATTCCAATTACCGATGGATTCAAAGTTGTTGACGCATACGCTCCAAATGGTGGATTAAGGGACGCTTGGTATGAAGATGTTCCAGGAGGATTCCCGCGGGGCTTTGTGGGAATTCGCGGGGGAGGTGATCATGTTTATCCAGGATTGGTAGAGGGATTGGCGCATGAACGGGATTTTTATGCCATTGAATTGGAATTCACCAATCGGATTGACAATAACGGAATTGTCGGAGAGCCTGCCGGGCAACTCGCGTATTGTTATTCCATGACTGCGGGCACTATTCCCCTGGCTGTTTTACATAATCCGTTTAACGTGTGGAAAATCGTATTTGGTGAGCGCGCTGGTAAACTAAATGCGTGTTATTATGAATCGATTCCGGGAAACGACCCGTTATGGGCGCCGGATGCTTCAGTCGTTGGAGGGATGCAGAAACTTTTTATTATGAAAAGCGACTACGATCCCAGTGGGAATTTATATTTGAACACCTCGCTGAATATGTACGATGTTTTATATAAAATATTCTTTCGGTTAGAGTCAGACTCCAGTGTTGTCGATGCTGGAGATCAGTTTGTGATTGATTGGGTTTGCCCATTGTCAAGGTATGATAAATTTACCTTCATTCCAACAAACGTACACGAAAAAGAAAACATCAAACCTGAATCATTTGCTCTTTTTCAAAATTATCCCAACCCGTTTAACCATCACACTAAAATAAGATTTTTCCTTGACAAATCTACTAAAGTTAGTTTTAAAATATTTAACATTATGGGGCAGCAAGTTTTTAGCTTGAATGAGAAAAAGTTTGATTCTGGATTTCATGAGTTGGTGTGGAATGGAAACGACCAATCAGGGAATCGTGTGGCTTCGGGTATTTATTGTTACCAGGTATCGTCTGGAAAGATCAAAATAACCAAGAAGATGGTGCTGATTTATTGAGGAAGATTTGAAAATAAAGTCACTTTTGTTTTTCTATTATTTTTTCAAGAGCCGCTAAACGGTCGCTTACGTTTTTCAGGTCAGGCTGTAGTTTGAGTGTATGCTGATACATTTCTTTTGCTTTGCCGTATTTTGCAGTTCTTCAATGGCTTGTTCATATTCGGTTTTTTGAAAATATATTTTCGCGTTTTCAGCAAAATCAACAACTGATTCAGGGGAAGAAATCAAAAACCGGTTATAATATTTATCTATATAATTTTTAGCACCAAAGTCCTCCCGATTCAAAGTGTAAGCCTGTTTGAAAAGCTGAAGCTTTCTATATTCATTACCGTTTAATTGAGCGATTAATCCGCTTAATACAAAATCGCTGCTTTTTTGATACCGGTCCATTGTATGTTTAATATGGGCTCTTGCTTCAATTTCCAGCTCCATTCCTGTCAGGTATGGGAATATCGGCTCGCGGTAACTACGGAATAAATACAGGATTTGGCTCATGTTCAGGGAGGTATCGCCTGCCCTTGGTGTTGAATATAACAGAACCGGCTTATTCTCCGTATTTATTCTTACTCCTGAAGTTAGCTGGCGAATCTCTCTGGGTCCCATTATAAAGCAATTCAGAATCTCAAAAATGTTATTCAAGCCATCATTTTTTAGGTAGGGATTTGCTGAGTCAGCCTCAATGTGTTGAGCTATTTTCTGATAATCGAACTTTAGCGTATCAGAAAGAAAGCCGACCGCCAAAATATACTTATTCAGTAAATTGTTGTTGTAAAAAACGGCTGTATTGGGAAAAACCGAATAAAATGTTTTTAAACCAATCTTAAAGTCCTCGATAGAAACGCCATGAATTGGCAAAGGGAGAGCAATTAAACCAGAATCTGTCAGGGAGGTGCGGCACGATTGATAAAAATCCCTGGAAAAAAAATAGTTCCCGCCATTAAACCCGGGGTGGCAACAGGAGCCAATTATGATATTATATTTATGAGTCGAGTCGGAAAGCACTTTGCGTGGATCTTGGTAAATTAGTGATATTTTAGGGCTTTTCTTTCTTTGGTCATTATCACCTCTGAACAGGGTCAGGGCTTCATTTACGTGGCGAGAATTATAAACGAAATTAATTCCGTTCACCCTGAAGTTTGAGATGTTGTTAATAAGTCTTCCGTTTTCTGGTCCAAAAACGAGGATAGGGTCCGGAGAAGAGTGAAAAAACAACAGCGGCAGGTAGGACGAGATTGACTCCACGTAAAAATCACGCAAAGGATTTTCAGCGATCAGGTTTCCATTATTTGACAGAGTCAATTGTTTTGTGTTTTTATTTGTTTTTATGGTGATGGTGGAATGTGGCGTCTCTTTGGCAAATACCAAGACCGATCCCGCTCGTTTGTTCTCATAAATTTTTTGAAGCATAGTACCGGGAAAAAATAAGGAAATAATAAAAAAACACGCCACAACAAAAAAAGTAATTGAGGTTCGTTTCAATTTATAATATTGTATGGAGTAAAAAAAGATTATCAATAATCCAAACAAAAAATTTAGCCACATAATAAAAATCAGGCTTTTTTGTAACCCAAAATAACTGATAAGCAGATATGTTGTAATGGTAAGGCCTGAAGCACCGCTCAAAGAAAATATCAACAAATAAAAGCTAAAATTTTTCATCCGTTCATGAAAGTTTTTGAGCGCGATTTTGTGGATGAAAATAATGGCGAGCCCCATAAGAACGGCGGGGATAAAATAAAAAAGGAAATGATGAAAAATCAGGGTCAGGATTTTACAGCTCCAAATATTTTCCAGCGCCATTAGAGAACAAAGCCATAAATGGATATTTTTCATTTGAGGTGCCAGGAGAAGAATAAAGAACACAAAAATTCCCATAAAAACCGGAATCAGGGTATATACCGGGTAAAGCATGATTTGCCGGGGTATAAGTTTGTATGAAATTAGAGAACCGACGGCCAACCCAAAAAACGAGGCAATTATAATGGAGATTGAGGTATAGATATCATTGCTTACCACAAAACAGGAGATTCGTGACGCGAGAATAAGATAAGAAAAATATAAAAAACTAATAATTCCAAAAGAGATGAAAGTGCTGTTTTTAAGCGTAGGGAAAACTTCAAGCTGATCGTCGGCAAACAGTCCTAATTGATGGGCAGAGCCATCGTCTTCTTTCAGCAAATTTGTATCAGTAGTGCTCAATATCACTCGAATCAGGATTCCCAACCCAATAAAAGCCACGCTTGAAAAGATATATGCCTGGCTAATTCCAAACACCGGAATTATACCAAATTCGGCCACAAACCACCCGCCAGCAGTTCCAAACAAAAACAGGGCAAAAAGAGTTGCTAATGAGCGTGGGTATTGTGCTTCTGATTGGGTCTGAATCTGAAACAGCAGCAAGAGGCAGAACCCGACTAATACAGCGGGGAGAAGAATCGATACTAAAACTATAAAAAACTCAAATAACCGTTGCAAAAATAAATTGTCTGGCGATGATAAATAGATCGATATATTTAGTTTGTTAAACAACGGAAGGCTGATGAAGAAAAATATAGCAAAGAAGCCAATATAAAAAAAGGATCGATTTAGCATTCGAAAAACATTTTTAGACCTGTTAAAAAGCCTGGCACCGGCGAAAGCGCCAATCCCGAAACTAATAATAATAAAACAAAGTATAACCGATGACAAAGCAAGAGATTGGCTGATTTCAATATTCAATAACCTGGACAACGGAGCAAATTGAAATGAAGCGAGCGCGCCGAGTAGAAATGTTAATGAATAAAGTATTTGTTGAATAACTGATCGGCGAAAATATATTGGGTCTTTGGTCATTTTTTTTGAACCGAGGCTACTAAGTATCTAAACTCATTTTATGCTTGTTTCAATAAAGCAGTGTTGTTTTTCAGTAATAAAACCAGCAAGATATCATTGCTGGCTTTTTGATTGTCGCAAATTTGGGACTTTCTGTAAAATTATCAATCCAACCAAAATCATGATTGCCAATGAGCCGATAGCGGCTTTATATTTAATAATAACGCCATGTTTTTCATAGAGATTCACCACCGTTGCCCACAAAATGGGACCCAAAATAGCTGCCATTTTCCCTGACAGGGAATATAGCCCGAAGAATTCACCTAACATTTCTTTTGGGACGAGAGAAATTAAAAGAGGTCGGGCGGAGGTCCAGGTTGAACCGAGAAAAATGCCCACAAAAGCCCCAACAATCCAGAATGTAATCTGGCTACTTGACAAAGTTAAAGCAAGCAAACAAAGAATCCATCCAATCAGAACAATCGTTAGCGTTTTTTTAGGACCTAAGTGGTCGGTCAAAATCCCAAAGACAGTAGAACCAACAATGGCGGATGGAATTAAAGCAATAAAAAACTGCGTTGTTTCCGACCGGGTAAATCCCATAACGATTTGAGCGTAAATTGCCATAAAAATAATGAGGGTTTGAATCGCATCCTCATAAAAAAACTTTGCCACTAAAAAACGAAGCACTCCCGGGTACTTTCGCGTATTAGACAAAGCGTCCCATACTTTTTTAAAAGACGTTCGGATGTCGATTTTAATTTTGTCATGCTGGAAGTAACCTGCTGGTTCTTTGATAAAAACAAAAGCCGGGATTGCGAAAACTAAAAAAAGCGCCGCGGAAGGGATAAAAGCCGCAATACTACCGCCTTTTTCAATAAAAGGGATGTCGAGCCCAAATAAGTTTCCTTCAACAAATGGCAGTACAAAAACCAGCCCCAGAACAGATCCTAAATAGCCCAACGCAACGCCATAGCCGGATACCCTGCCAATGCTGCGCTTTGAACAAACACTGGGAAGCAGGGCGTTATAAAAAACGAGCCCACCCTGGTAGGCATAATTGGCCACAACAAAAAAAATAATCGCCCAGGTTAATTTCGAATTTAATATTTCTATTGTATAACCGGCGACACCAATTAGTGCGGTGAAAACAACGCAAATCAAAGTATAGCTGATTAGAAAAACCATTTTGCGCTGATAGCGATCGGAAATTTCTCCAAGAATCGGCATGGTTAGCGCAACCAAAATCATCGACAGAGAATTTGCCAAACTCACATAATAATCACCAAGCGCCAGGTCGATCATGATCCATGTTGAGAAATACATGGTTACGATGTTCATTGAATATATCGTGTTCGCGAAATCGTAAAGAATCCAGGAGAGAGTGGCTGCGATATTGGTGTTTGACTTTGCGTTCATGTGGTTTGTATATAAGTTCTAAACAAGTTGAATTAATAGTATGTACCAGACTTGGCTCTCAACTCATTTTTTGATTTCATAAGAATACTAAATAATGATTTCTGGAATAATAATCAAGGAAAAAATAAAACCGTAACAGCGTTCTCAAAATTTACGGTTTTAGTGTTTTGTAAAAGAAGTTAATCCGAAATTTTTTGAACTAGCCGGATTAATTTGTTGGTCAAACCGCGATAGGTTTTGCGTGGGGGAATAACTAATGCGAGGACCACGTTTTGATCAAACGCATGAAAAAAGCGAAAGATGATTTTTCGCTGATTATTTCCTTCAACAACCAACTCTTTAATGTCAGAGATTCCCCCCATTACATCAGCCATTCGGTGTATTTCCTGAAATAATACTGACATTTCAACAAGCCGGTCTTCCGGGACAATTTCCTCGTTTGTTTTGTGAGCTAAATTCAACCCCTCTTCTGAAAAAAGGTAAGCAGTCTCATAGTTTCCCAATTTGATAACTTCGGACATAAATTTTTGAATTTCTTCCTGAGGGGATAAATGTTTGGTCATGTTTTGTTCCTTTGAGTTGAATTTTTTTGCACATTGGCTATGACAAGATTGATAATTGATTTCAGCGTTTCAAAGACACCGATACCTTTTGGAGCGATACTCTCATATTGCGGAACATCAAAATAGTTCAGCTTTTGGGTTAATATATGATTGTGTTCTCTGTTCGGCAGGTCAACCTTATTAAGCTGGAGCACCCAGGGGAAACTTTCCAGCGTTCTTCCCATGCCAATTAAATTTTCCTCTAAATCGAGTAAGGTGTTCAGGTTTTCCCCCATACGTTCTTTTTGCGTATCAGCAACAAAAACGATTCCATCGACGCCGGAGAGAATGAGCTTTCTGCTTTTAGCGTAATAAACTTGTCCTGGAACGGTGTATAGATTAAACCGGGGCTTTTTGCCCATGATGCTGCCAAACTCAAGCTTGAGAAAATCAAAAAACAGAGTGCGGTCTTCCTGGGTATTGAGCGTAATTAAGTCACCCCTCATGGCTGGATCGAGTTGATTATAAATAAACTCAAGGTTCGTTGTCTTGCCGCTTAAACCTGGACCATAGTAAACTATTTTTAGAGTAATCTCGTTTGTTGCCCAATTTATAAACATATAGAATAATTAGATCGAAACAAAATGGTATGAAAAAAATATAAAATTAAATTTATGAGAAAAATTAGCCTGAACAATAAATGCCTAAAACTTGAATGCTTTGTCCAGTTCTTCGTTGAGACATTTATTGAAATCCACATCCACAAAGTTGGAAGAATCTTTCTCTTCGGTTTCGGTTTTTTTAAGCACTTCAGAAAGCACCTGGATCGAACGTTTTGTATAAATTCGAATCATACCCAAAGCTGTGGAAGAATCAAAAATAAGAATTAACAGAAAATTTTCACCAACGCTGGACAGGTAGGCGTTATACTTTTCGCCTTCATGGAAAATAAACTTAAATTGTTTTTGCTCGCCGATAATTTTTGCAATTTCAGATGTGGCGGAAAAATCACCTGCTGCCAGTGCCGCCAGATTGGATACGTCAAATTCAGTTGACATGCCCCGCTGTGAAATAGGGTGACCGTTCATGTCTGAAAAAATGATGGTGTGAGCTTTTGTTTTTGCTGCCAGATCGGATATAACATCGGAAATGGCTTTGTATGTCTCTCCTGATAAAACGATGGATTGACCGCCGGCGACTTGTTCAAAGTTCATGGTGATTTATCTCCAAATTAATTTTGCTGTCTGATCTTGTTTTTACTTGCCTTCTAATAACCTGTTTGCTAAAAAATCAGGTAGTCCCGCGTTGATCATATCTCGCCTGGTTTTTTCAACATCGTAACCAACCCTGATAAGCTCGTAGGCTTTATTGACTGTGTCAAGGATTCCAAATGCCGCAGCGGGATTTTTGTCCCTGGGCTGTCCAACACTTCCCACATTTATAATGTAACGAAAGCCAGGTTGAATTTCTATCTCGCTCGATTCCACGGCAGAATATTCTTGGTCATTTGATTCAATAAAAATAATTGGTTGATGTGAATGCCCGATAAAGCAGACTTGCTCTTTAAATTTTGAAAAATTAAAGACCGCGTCATCAAGCGATAATATGTAATCCCATGATTGGGGTGAATATGGATTTGAGTGAACGAAAAAAATATTATCCTCGAATCCTTTTAAATCAAGATTCGCCAGAAAATCTAAATTTTTTTCCTCGATAACCGAATGCGTCCATTCAATGGCTTCTTTTGCAAACCGGTTAAAGAACAATAGCTCCGACTTATTTACGCACGCGGCATCATGATTCCCTAAAAGAATCTGTGCGCAAACCTCTTTTACCAGCGACACGCATTCGTTTGGTTTTGGACCATAACCAATAATATCTCCCAGGCAAACGATTTTGTCTATTTGTTCTTTTTTGATTTGAGATAATACAGCATTTAATGCTTCAAGGTTGCTGTGAATATCTGAAATAATGGCTGCTCGCAAAGTGGAAGCCCTTAAAATATTTGGGGTTACAGTTCCAATAAATATAGCTTGAAATTTATACTAATGCAAGATATATTTTAATTTTTTCAATAAAGTCATTTTTTTTATAGCAACGAAATGGGATCGATATCGATGGTGATTTTTACACCTCTGATTTGTTTGCCTGACTTATATTTGCTCAGCGCTTCTTTTAAATAATATCTGACGATATTTCCGGCCGGGTCTTTGCTTTTATCAATTTTTAAAATTATTTGATACCGGTGTTTGTCTTTTATTTTTGATAAGGGCGAAGCTTCGGGACCAAAAATATTTCCTAACTCGTTGGGAAATTGAATATTAGAGCTAAATAAATTAGCTGCTTTTTCAACTTTTTTTTCTTCCTCACCTTTGAACAGAATGTAAACCAACCTGCCAAAAGGAGGGTAGGTCAAATCTTTCCTCATGGGGATTTCGTCAAAAAAGAAGCTCTTAAAATCATGTTGTTTTGCAAATTTCAAGCCAGGATTGTCTGATGAGTAAGTTTGGATATAAACCTCACCCAGCAGGTTTTTCCTTCCCGCCCTGCCAGCGACCTGGGTGAGGAGTTGGAACGTCCGCTCTGTGGAACGAAAGTCAGGCAGCAACAGGCTTGTGTCCGCGGAAATAACTCCCACGAGCGTAACGTTCTGAAAATCAAGTCCCTTGGCTACCATTTGCGTGCCCAGGAGTATATCATATTTTCCCGCGCCAAAATCATTTAAAATTGTGTGGTGCGCCCACTTGCGCGATGTGGTGTCCAGGTCCATTCTCACTACCCGCGCTTCAGGAAAAAGCTGATACAGGTTTTTTTCAACCTTTTGCGTTCCAATACCCCGAAAAAGTATTTCACTGCCAGAACATTCAGGGCATTTATCAGGAGCTCTTTTTGTAAAGCCGCAATAGTGGCATTTGAGAAGCGAACCCTTGGCGTGATAGGTGAGCGTAATTTCGCAATGTTCACATTTTTCAATAAAACCACAATCTTTACATTTAATATGAGTGGAAAAGCCGCGTCTGTTTTGAAGCAAAATTATTTGTTGTCCCAACTCTAATTTTTCTTTAATTTTAAGCTGGAGGTCTTTGGAAAGTATTGAAACATCCTGTCCCGGGTATCGCTTTCTTTGTTTTAACATATCAATGATGGAAACTTCTGGCATGGGGATTTCGTCGATGCGCGTGGGTAATTCCAAAAGATGATATTTTTGTACTTTGCTGTTATGATAAGATTCGAGGGAGGGCGTCGCGGAACCCAGAACAACTACCGACTCATTTAAAGTGCCGCGATACACTGCCACATCCCTGGCGTGATAGAGCGGTTGATTGTCGTATTGCTTATAGGAAGCCTCATGTTCCTCGTCAACAACAATCAGGCCAATATTATCCATTGGAGCAAAAATAGCAGACCGGGGACCAATGGCGATTTTGAATTTTCCTTGCTTTAATTTTCGCCATGAATCGTATCGCTCTCCGGGAGACATCCGGCTGTGCAGCACAGCCACTTGTCCCGGGAAATTGCTGGTGAATCGACTGACGGTTTGAGGCGTGAGCGAAATTTCAGGAACAAGGACAATCGCTGTTTTTTTTGTGGCAAGAATTTTTTTTATTGATTCAATGTAAACCTGGGTTTTTCCGCTGCCGGTGACTCCATGAAGCAAGAAGGTTTTATAATTGCCCGATTCTATCGCCTGATCAATATGATAGATTGCCCGGGTTTGATATTCATTTAATATTACTTTTTTGGGTGATTTGATAGAGCCATTTTTGAAATATGACCGGAACACTTCTTTTCTAAATTTTTCAACATAGCCTTTTTTTACAAGAGTATTGATTGTGGAACTGCTGGTACCTGTTTCTTTGAGTAATTGTTTAAGAGAGGTTTCTCCTTTTTCAAAAAGGACCCGGAGCGCGTTTGCCTGAACTAAAGCTGAATTTGTGAGTTGTTGATGAATTGTTTCAAATGAAATTTTATTTATTGTCAGCGGCGATAATTTTATATACGTTTCAAGTTTTGGTTTGGCTAACGCAGAGGGAACACTAACTTCCAGTTGTACTAGCCCCGCTTTTTTTAGCTGCATTACAGCGGTCGAAAGATTGGAGCCGTAGAATTTTTTTCTAAGCTGACTCATTGAGATTCTGTTTTGTTTTAATAACAGGAGCAATATTTTTTCCTGCCTGGGAGCGCGGCGCGCGTTTATGTATAAACGCACTTCTGTTTCCGGTTTTATGAGTTGGAGATAGGTTTTTGATTCTAAATTAATTCCACCTGGAAGCATCGCCTTGATTACTTCGCCCAAAGGACATAAGTAATAATCCGAAATCCAATGAGCTAACTTTATCAACTCCTCTGAAACCACGGGCTCAGGATCGACCAAATCATGAATGTCTTTCAAATCTGTCCGGGTGCACTCATTTTTAACTTCAATGACATATCCGGTCATTTTTCTTTTTCCGAGCGGAACCAACACGCGGAACCCGGGGCAGATAACATGTTGGAAAGGTTCCGGTACGATATACGTGTAATTCTGGAAAACAGGAATAGGCAAAGCAATTTCAGCAAATTTATTCAAAAGGATTGTACTCCTGGAAAGGATGTGTTGTGATTTTCAATACCATCCTGAATTTAAAGGCTAATTTTTTTTTCAATAAGCTTGATGAGATAGCGCTTAGCGTTTTGTTGTTAGATTTTAGAAAACAATAGATTGGATGAGTCATCCGGGTTCCGTCATTCTTCTTGGCGAGCGCCGGAATCTATTAATTTACTCAAAAGTTTATATGAAAAATTAGATTCTCTGGTTGCCTCAATCTCTGGAATGATTAAAAACATCTGGTCAGTTTAAAAACAGGACAAACCCTCATTGTTATGGTTGATGAATTTGGGTGTTTAAATTAGCAAAATATTTTATAATTTGCAATTAAAAATTTATTAATTTTGAAACAAGAGAGCGACAAATTGGTAAAATCATGTAAAGAGATTAAAAGGTTTTACAAAAAATGGGCAACCGAATGAAGCTTAAATTTATATCGATGGTTTTGCTTTTATTGCTACCCTTGAAAGTCCAGGCTCAAACAAAATACTGGGTTTTTTTTAAGGATAAGGGATTAAATGAATTAGAAAAATTGAGCGCGAAACAGTTGCTTAAAGATAAACTTCTGCCAGAAACACTCGAACGGCGCGCGAAAGTTTTGTCCCAAACGGAGTTGATTGACGAATATGATCTTGAAATTTATCAGCCATATTTAGATTCTTTAAAACAGAAATCCATTGCAGTAGTCGCAAAATCGAGGTGGTTGAACGCTGTAAGCGTAAAGCTGGGGAAAGTGTCGGTTGAAGAAATTTTGGTTTTGCCATTTGTCAGAGATGTGCGCGTGGTTTCAGCGCTGAACAGAAAAGAGCCGCCTGAAATGAATGATATTCAACTCAGGAAGCCGCAAAATTATCAGCTCGATTATGGAGCCTCACTTCAACAAAACGAACTTATTCGTGTAACAGATGTCCACGATTTAGGTTTAAGCGGGGCAGGAGTGATTGTGGGGATGTTGGACACCGGGTTTAATTATGAATTCCACGAAGCCTTCCAGCATTTGAAAATATTAGGTGAATATGATGTGATCAATGATGACAGTACGACCAAAAATGAACAAAATGATCTGCCAGGTCAACACTCCCACGGTACGATTTCACTTTCTGTTATCGCGGGATTCAAAGAAACTGAGTTGATTGGGCCGGCATACAATGCCTCGTATTTCCTTGCAAAAACAGAAGATGATGCTAATGAATACCCGCAGGAAGAAGATTTTTGGGTGGTAGGATTAGAATGGCTCGAAAGCCGGGGCGTTGATGTCGCAAGCAGTTCTTTGGGATATAATGACTGGTACCGCTACT